>CAZSBW010000006.1:5728-21889 GCA_964604815.1 uncultured Salinivenus sp.
ACGTTTCAGGATCCCAAGAGCCTGAGCGTGGCCCACGGGGCCTCCAACCACGTGGCCGTTCTGGATGCAGGCAGCAAACAGGTCCAGCGCTTCCGCGTCCCGGCTCGCCCGGATACCCTCACGGCCCCGTCGCGCAAGCTGAGTCTTCAGGACACGCTGTCTTCCCCGCGGTCGTTCGTCGATCTCGTGCGCCGCCCTGATGGACGACTCTACTACATTCCCCGGGTAAATCCGTCCACTGTCATCGGGGCGGACAGCACCTCCTCCGACCTGACAATTCAGGTCGACGAGGCGAAGGCCCTGGCCCTGGGTCCCAACCGCTCCCTTTACGTGCTGGACGTAGGCACCAATACCATTCGCCAGTATGATGAAAGCGGGGCCCTGATCCGCGAATTCGGGCGAAGCCTCTCGCCGGAGCTCGACGACCCCTCGGACATTGCCTCTGTCGGAAAGCACGTGTTGGTGTCCGAGCTCGGGCGGGGGAGCATCCGCGTCTGGAACAGCGAAGGGGTGTACCAAAGCGACCTGGAAATGCGAGTCGGACTCTCGGAGCCGGCCGCCATCGCGACCAACGATCCGGATCACATTTACGTCTGGGACATCGATCGGAACCGGATTGTCCGAACGCAACTGGGAGAAGGGGGCGTCCGTGGGTCCGCTCCGTCCCTCCGGCTGCGCACCTCGGACGTGCGAACGAACGAAGGAGAGATTGTGGGGCTGGAGGTCGACCCCCTCAACCAAATTCACACCTTCAACCGCTCCACTCACCAGTACGAAATCTTTTCCTGGGACGAAGACCCGGCTCCCGTCTTCCGCTTTGGGCGCGAGGCGGAGGGGCCGTTCTCCTTCAGCAGTGTTGAGGGCATCGGGCTCGACGACGAAAACTTCGTCGCACACGTCGTGAATGAGGGAGGCGACGACGTTAAGTCGATCCAGCTTTCGGTTCGTCCTCCGGCGCCTGCCGACTCGTTCCGCTTCCGCAACGAGGGGGACACGCTCATCGTCAGCGTGCCGCCGATTGAAAATCCCGCCGTCGTCCAGTACGGTCTCCTCCAAACCAGCAGCGACGGCGCTCCCGACACCGTAGCCACCCGCTCAACGCCCACGTTCCGCATTCCCCCAAGTCGGGCCGACGCCCGTTCCAGCGTGGAGCGTTATTCTTTCATTAGTCAGAGCCCGACCAACGTCAGTGACCCGACTGCCTCGTTCCCCAACTACTTTGGGCTCGGCGCCCATCTCTTTGCGCAAGGCGAGTACGACGAGGCGCTTCAGGCCTACCGCCGCGCCGCCGATTCGCTTTCGCTTCCCGAGGAAACCATCCAGTTCATCGCGCAGCGATACGTGAAGCTGGGACGCTCGCTCGCCGAGTCGTACAAGCTCGAGGGGGCGCTTCAGTACCTGGAGGCCGCCCGTTCGTTTGCGCCGAGCGACACAATTGGTACCCGGACCCTGGGCTTCACCTACGGCCAGCAGCTTCGCCGGCTCGCCAACGAAGAGCAGTACGACTCGCTTCGCACCGTGGCCGCCCGTCTCATGAATCGCCCCGACACGCCGGAGGCCGTCCGCGACCCGGTTCTCGCGGTTGTCGACACCGTCGCCGGGCGGCTGAAACGACGCCCCACCGAAGAAGCCCGTTCGGACGCTGTAGAGTTGTACGACGACCTCCGCACCTGGACCGACACGTCGGCCCAGTACGCGTTCCGATACGCTTCGGCCCAGTGGAGCCTCTACGAGACAAAACGTCGCACCGGAGCGCCCTCGTTCGAACAAGACCTTGCCCTTCGCAAAACCGCCAAAGCCGCGCGTACGGCCGCCGACCGGCAGTCGACGAGCTCTCCCCATTATCACGACGCCCACCTCCTGCTTCTCGACGCCCTCGCGGCCCAGGAGAAACACGACTCCGTGGTTGAGATCGCCACGCGAGAGCTTCAAAACAAAACCGCTCCCCTGAGCGATTCGAAGCAAACCGCGTACCGCGAGACGCTGGCGGAGGCCTATCGCGACCAGGAGGAGTATGAGCTTGCCATCCGCGAGTACAGAAAATTGGTGTCGGCTGCCCCGAAGACGAAAAAGTATAAGCTTGCCCTCGCCGACGCTCTCGTCGACAACGACGCGTACCAAGAGGCGAAGACCCTGTACCAGGAGCTACGTACGCAGCACCCGGAGGATGCCCAGCTCGTAGCCCGCATCGGTGAGCTGGAGTTGAAGCGAGGCAACTTCTCCGAGGCCTCTCTTCAACTCGAAAAGGCCCTCGACATGAACCCGGATCTGACCGGGCTGCGGGGGCTTTTGGGAGAGGCTTACGACGGAGCCTCCAACTACTCGAAGGCCATCGACGCCTACAATGCGGCCGTCAAGGAAATCCAGCGAGGCGCGGATAGCACCCAAACCAGCAAAACGGCAACCCGCCGGAGAGAATCTCCCACCAAGCGCCTCTCGTCATACCTGGAAAACCTCGGTCGCTTGCACATGCAGCTTGGGCAATATGACCAAGCCGCCCAGTCGTACGAGGCATTGACGGAGGCAACGGCCTCCAATGCTGCGGCGTGGCACGGCCTCGGGCAGGCCTACATGAAAAGCGGTCAGGTGTACGAGGCACTCGACGCCCTCAACCGGGCCCTCAACCTGAAGGAGACCTCCGAGGAGATCTCCAAAGACCTGTCTCGGGCCCGGTCCCGCCGCGACAAGATTAGCGAAAACCGACCGCCCATCGAGATCGTCGATACCAACATCGACGATCTCTTTCCGTCGCTATACAAGAACTACAGCGATCCGTCGAAGCTTCCCATCGGGGAGGTCGTCCTGGCCAACAACACGAATCTTCCGAAGCCGAACGCCACCCTTACGGTCTACGTCGATAGCCTGATGGACGAGCCGACGGAGCAAAAGATGAAGTCGCTCACGTCGTACTCGAACACGACGATTCCGCTGCGGGCCGTGTTCAACGAGTCAATCCTGCAGGTCCACGAACAAAGAACGATGCAGGCTCGACTCCGACTTACCTATCAGCACGAGGGAGAATCCGAAATCGTCGAGAAGACGGTGTCCGTCACGGTACAATCTCGGAACGCCATCAAGTGGAAGGACAAGCGGCGCTTGGCAGCCTTTATCGAGCCCCGGAACCCACAGATTATCGATTACACCAAAGCCATCGACCGGCTCTTCCGGAACGAACCAACCTACGACCTGCCGTCGAAGGTGCGCACGGCCCTTCAAATCTTTACCGTTCTCACAAACCAGGGATATACCTATAGCGTCGATCCGCAAACCGATTTCTCCGTCGTGTCGCGGGACCCGTCGATTCTAGACTACTGCCAATATCCCGAGCAGACGATTCAACGAAAGGCCGGCGACTGCGATGATCTCGTGACGCTGTACCTGTCGATGCTTACCAATGCTGGGGTGTCCACTGGCTACGTCGACATTCCTGGACACGTCATGTCAGCTTTCGATACTGACCTCTCCCCCGATGAACTGGACGGATCGGCGCTCTCCCGCGAAGACGTGGTCATCAACCAGGACAAGGTGTGGATTCCGGTCGAGACGACGCTGCTGGGCACTGAATCCTTCCTGACGGCCTGGAGGAAGGGCATCGAACGGTATCGGAAAGAACAAAAGGAAGGCAACCTACCCCAGATCATCTCGATCTCGAAGGCGCGTTCCATCTACGATCCTTCCTCCATTCAACCCGACACGTTCCAGACCCCCCAACCAGACACGTCCGCGATTTTGTCCGAGTACGAGGACCAAATTTCAACCCTCTACGCCCGACAAACCGAATCTCAACGGCAACGTCTCAGTAAGCAGCTAACGGCAAACCCAGAGAACACGTACGTACGCAACCGGCTGGGCATTCTCTACGCCCGAGGCGGCCAGCACGAAAAGGCCCGCCAGATCTACCAGAAGGGACTCGATCTTACCCCGACGAACTCACTGCTCCTCAACAACTACGCGAACGTCCTCTACCACCAGGAACGCTACTCGAAAGCCATAGACCTCTACAAGCGTAGCCTGAACCACGGAGAGGAAGACCCACAGATATACATCAATCTGTGCAAGGCACAACTCGCACTTGGGCGCCCGAACGAAGCGTCCGCGAGCTTCCAAACCGCGATACAGAAGGATCCGTCTCTGAGCGAAACGTATAGCTATCTCCAGGAGCAACTGCAACTGTAGCATCTGCCCGAATCCGTGCTCGTGATTTCACCCGACCCTCCACTCTCGCCATGACTTCGGTTCGCCACAGTCCGTTTCTTCTCCTGTTCGCCTTGCTGCCGCTCTTTGCACACGCCCAAGACGGCCCGGACGCTTCAACAACCTCCGAGGTGGGGACGCTGACCTACTTTGAGGGATCCGTGGAAGTCAAAACCGAGGATGGCTCTTGGGCAGCGGGCACAATCGAGCAGTCGCTGCGCGGCAATCAGCTCATTCGAACCGGACCTGAGGCCACCGCAGAGATTAAGTGGCAGAACGGCTCGACGAGCACCATTGGCCCTCAGACGACCCAGAAGCTCGGGCCTCTCTACGAAGAAGTTGTGTCTCAGTCAGGTCAAGGAAATGAAGGCCTCGTGGGCAAGTTTGTGGAGCTCTTTGAAGGAGAAAACCAATCCTCCGACGAAGTTGGGGGCATTCGCCGTGCCGCCGTGAAGACGCAAGAAACCCCCGGACAAGGCGAAGTCTACTGGAAGACCTTCGAGGAGGTCTCGTTCTCTGACGCCCAGCAGGAATTTCAGGAGGAGAACTACGCAAAGGCCGCCCGAAAATTCCATCTTTTTCTCCAGCAGAATCCCGATCACACGCAGGCCCCGAAAGCCAAGCTGGGAATGGGCATTTCGTACTTAAAACTCAACAACCCGAAGCAGGCCCGCTCTGCTCTTGAGTCTCTGGTGTCCGACCATCCCGACGATCCACTCGCCGAGCGTGGCCAGCAGATTCTCGACAACCTGTAGTTTGCGAAAGTCCGCCTGGTGGATGAATTCGATTAAGCGACAGTGGGCGAAGTGCCCGAGAGCCACTGTCGTGCGCTTCTGTATCCGAAAGGCTCTCGACACCGGGCGAATGCGCAAACCATTTCGCATCAGCCCGGTCCACAAACCGTCGAGCAACGCTTGCTGACGGGTCAAGCGGAACTGTTGTACGGCCTCTGTTGCTCGGGCCCCACTCGAATGAACGTCATGGAGGACCGTCGTGTCGTCAAAGGTCATTCGTCGTCTGTTGGCTATACCGCTCCTGGCCCTCCTAAGTTTGGGCCTGACGATTGCTCTCCAAGCGATCAATAACCGGCTGGAGCAGGCCAATCAGCGCTCCCCGCTCGGCGGACTGAACCGAGAAATTACCGACCTCGCCTTTCAGAACCGCAACGTCACGAACCAGGACAGCCTGTTTTCGCTCGACGACATCGTCGTTATTGACATCGACGATGCATCCGTCCAAAAGCTCGGGCGCACGCAGCTCTGGCCCCGCTCCTTTACGGCCCGGGTCATCGAACACGTCAGTGCAGGCAATCCGGCCGCCATTGGGCTCGACATCCTCTATACTGAGCCCGACACGCTCTCGTCCCATTACGCGCGACTTCTCAACGAGGCGGGATTTAACCGCACCGACCAGATCCTTGCGGCGATGAATACGGATGACCGCCTCGCCGGAGCGCTCCGTACGTCGGGAAACACCTACCTTGCTCTGTACGACGACACCGGGCGCCCACCTCGCGACGAACTCACGGCTGCGTACGAGGCCCTTCGAATCACACGAGACTCCTCGGAAATCGCACGCCGGATCCACTCCCTCACGCATCCGGTGCTTCCGATTCCTCCCCTTCGCTCGGCAGCCGAGGGAATCGCTCCCATCCCCCTCCCCGACGGCGTCATCCGGCGGTATCCCGTCGCTCGCCGTCTGCCTGCCGATTCGGCTTCAGGACAACAGAACGCCCTGGTTCCGTCGTTCTCTCTTCTCCTCGCCGTCGACCAGCTCGACACGCCGGTCTCTTCGATGCAGTTCGGGGAAGATGTCCTCCGGCTTGGATCGAAGCGCACCATTCCCCTCGATCGGAACGGACGATTTCGACTCAACTGGCTCGGGGAAGAGGAAAGCATCCGCCGCATCTCATACCACAAGGTGCTTCGCCAGTCGGTCCCCTCCACCTACTTCAAAGACAAAGTGGTGTTTTTGGGAGGCAGTGCCAAAGGTCTCGAGGACCTGAAGTCGACCCCGGTTCAGGGACAAAAACCGGGCGTCCTCGTTCACGCAGAGGCCTTTCTCAACGTCATGAACCAAGCGCACCTCACCGAGCGGGTCCTCTGGGAGCTTTGGCCCTGGCTTTTCGGCGGAGCCCTTCCGTTTCTCGCCCTCATTCTCTCCGTGCAGCCCCTCTACGCCTCCCTCCTGACGCTGCTGCTTGGGGCGATCGAGTTTTTCGGGTATGTCCTCTACCTCTTTCCGCGGCACGGGATCGTCCTTCCCGTCGGCACCATTCTCACCTTCACGCTCATTACCCTCATTTGCGGCGTCGTGTACAAGTACGTCACCGAGGAGTGGGCAAAACAGAAGCTTCGAGACGCCTTTGCCAGCTACGTGTCGGCCTCCATCGTCGACCAAGTGACCCAAAACCCTGAGACCCTGGAGCTGGGCGGCGAGAAAAAACGGCTCACAGTACTCTTTTGCGACATTCGACACTTCACAACGTATTCCGAGCACCTCGATCCCCAGGAAGTGGTCACGTTCCTGAATCGCTTCTTCGACCGCATGACGGCGGCCGTTTTCGAATACGACGGGACCGTTGACAAGTTTATTGGCGATGGCATGATGGCCATCTTCGGTGCCCCCCTCGACCTCGAGGATCATCCCACCAGGGCCTGTGCCGCCGCCCTTGCAATGTCCGAAGGACTCGATACCCTTAACCAGGAAGAAAACCTGGAGGCCAGCGGTCCTGCTTCCGCAAACGCTCCCATCGGCGTCGGCGTCGGCATCAACACCGGCGAGATGGTGGCTGGCAACATCGGGTCGAGCCAGCGCTTCGAGTACACCGTGGTCGGCGACGCGGTGAACCTTGCGGCCCGCCTCGAACCCCTCAATCGCATCTTGGGCACCCGCATCCTGGTGAGTGAGATGACGTACCAGAACGTCGACCAGGCCCCCTGGACGTTTCGGGAACTTGGGTCTGTGCTGGTCAAAGGGCGCGAGAATCCTGTCGTTCTCTACGAGCTCCTGGATCCGAACACGTACCCGGAGCCGGACGCCCTGTGCACCCAGTTCGAGGAAGCGCTCTCCCTCTACCACGATCGGCAGTTTGCCACCGCCAAGGCGGCCTTCGAGGAGTGTCGATCCCTGCACCCGGAGGATGGTCCGTCTTCGTACTATCTTAACCGGTGCACCGCGTGCGAGAAGAATCCGTCGCGGTACGAGCCGGCCCTGGACCTCCGCAACCTCGAATAGACCATCCCGCGCTTCTGCGCGGGGCATTCTCTGGTACCTTCGTAATCTGAATCCGAGTGCAGTCGGGACCGTCGGTTCTCCCTGGTCGGCGGGAACAGCCAGATGCCCCAGTGGCAGCCGCGCGTGCACTCCTCCCGCCCGAGGCATCCGCAACGGGAGGGACAACCGGACAGCCGGTTTAGAGAGAGCCGCGAGATGGAGTCAGGCCGTTTCTGCCTCGACTGCTGGAGCTGACTCGATCTCCTCCGAGGGGACAATGGGCGGCACTTCGATCACGAACGTGCTTCCTTCTCCCTTCACGCTCTCGACCTCGATTGTGCCTCCAATCAGGTCTAACATCCGCTTCGTGAGGGCAAGCCCCAGCCCCGTTCCTTCGTGAGTGCGGCCTCGCCCCTCCGACTCCTGCTTGAAGGGCTCGAACAGATGCTCTCGAAACTCCGGATCAATGCCAATTCCGGGATCGGATACCGCAATCCGGACGCCGGCATCGGCCGGCTCCACATTGACTCGAATCGTCCCCTCCTTCGTAAATTTAATGGCATTGTGGATGAGGTTGTCCAGCACCCGATACAACAGGGACTGGTCGGTGTATAGCGTTTTTGCGGTCGTCCTCTCGTTTAGCTCAAGCGAGAGGCCTTGCCGCGCCGCCATCGACCGGTTTTCCTCAACGACCTCTCGAACGAGGGGACCGACCTCCGCGTCTTGGGGCTGTACCTTGAGAGTCCCCGATTCGAGCTGAGCCATCTCGAGCACAGACTGCAGGGTCCGAGACAGCCGCTTGCCGCTCTCCCGAATGCGATCCGCAAAGTCGTGATGATCGGAATCTGGCTCGTTCATAATGATCTCCGCGTACCCGATGATGCTAGTAATGGGCGTTCGGAGCTCGTGGCTCATGTTGTTGAGAAGACTCGACTTGAGTCGGGACATCTCCTCGGCCTTTTCCTTCGCCAGTAAAATTTCCGTCTCCCACTTCTTGCGTTCCGTGACGTTTCGGATGGCCGCGACTCGCACGTCCCGATCAGTAACGTTCACCTCTTTCACCTCAATCTCCGCCGGGAAACTGGATCCATCTTTCCGGACCACAATCACCTCGTAGGTTTCATCGGAGTCGGACGACTCGATCTTCTGTTCGAGGTCTCGCGTCGACTCCGAAAGCACGTCGCGAAACTCGCGCCCGACCAATTCTTCGCGATCGTACCCAATCATGTCGATGAGGGCCCGGTTCACGTCGAGGATTTCGCCGTCCTCATGAATGACAATGCCCTCAAACGTGGCCTCGGCCAGACGACGAAAGCGGGCTCGGCTTTCAGCAAGTTGCTTCGTTCGGCGTCGAACGGCGGTCCGAAGTGTAAATACGACGATGACCACCAAGACCACCCCCGCGACGATGAGAAAGATAATCGTCTGGTAGTAGGCCGACATGAATCCGACTGTCTCCAAGTCTTCTTCCTCGCGGGGCAGGACCTGGTAATACTCGTCGTACGGAGCCGAACGGTCATATTGACTGAGAATTCCCGTCACTATGATCTCGGTTCCTCGTTCATAACTTGCGAGGGGGATTTCATCGCGGTGACGGTCGGGCACAAACACCGCTATTTGCTCTGAGGCGCTTTGGCCATCGTCTTCGATAAGCAGATACTTTCCTCCCTCGTTCGACTGGTTGGCGACAATTCGTCCCCGGATGCGAGTGAGTTGTCCTTCGTACGTGTCTGCGTGCGCAACGGAGACGGTAACGGGCACCGGCGTTGGCATCCGCTGCTCCGCCTCGACGCGATCGTACTCGAGTTCCTGCAACAGCGCAAGTCCATTTCGATGTTGGACGATTCCCGTCACCCGAAGACTGTCGCCCCGCTTCACCGCTGGATCGTCGGGCCCCTCCACGGCGATACCGGCCGTTTCGTCCTGGATGAAGATCAGTCGTCCGTTGATGTGCACGTCCGGCTGCATGCTCACTCGTCCCCGTACCGTCACCGTATCCCCGATCCGGTCGGGCACGTAATCCTTGTCTTTATCGCGCCGAGCCTGAGCGATCGGAACTGCCTCCGGAGAAGAAATTGACGAGGCCGAATCGCTCGGTGAGTCGGTTTTCTTCTGCGCAAGTCCCATTCTCCCGCTCACCACGAGCAACAGGACGAGCGTAACACACGCAACTCGTCTCGCATCCAGCCATCGCCCCCCCAGAACGGTTCGGTGGCAAGCTCCCTCGTGCATCGTATGGAAATGGGGAAATAATGAGCGTCGCAGTGAAAACCTTAGCTCCTTCCTCAGGACGATGGGCTAGATGAAGGCGTATCTAATCGATGTGTAGGGAACAAGGTCCCCGCAACGGCGCCGAACAAGGTCGGCCAGATGGGTAGACGAGCATCCTAATCGATCCATTACCCAGTTTCAACCTCGCGTTCAATAATTGGGGCTCTGAGCGATGCGCAACAGGAGCGCGAGTAATTCCGTATGAGAGTCGATCCATACATTTACCCCCAATTATCGCCAGCCATTCGAAGGTGCCATGTCTTTATCGATACTCGTCCCGCTTTTCGCCCTTCTGATTCCCATTCTGGGCATCGGTCTTGTCGGATACCAGGAATGGCTCAAATTCCGAGCCAAACAGCAGAAGCTGGGCGCCTCTACGCAGGAGGTTGAAGAAACGATTCGTGCGCTTCGAGAGCGACTCGAACGAGTGGAGCAGGAGCGCGATGCACTTGTGAGTCGCGTGCAGAACCTCGAAACCATTGTGACCAGCGAAGCTTGGGATGCTCTCCAAGATCCGACGGCTGACGCTGGAGAGTCTAGTTCAGTCGGACTCGAGCCGCCCTCGGAGCAGAACAGAATCGGATTGGACACCGAAGAACAGGCCGAAAAACTGGCCCGGCGTCTCCGAGCGTGAGGGATTTGCACTGGGGGCGCTTGCCGATACGTGTATGGTTCCACCAAAGCGGGTTCGGCCCCGACGCTGCCCGATTGGGTTGGGCTATTCAATCTCGTCGGCCTTCACGATCACATCGGAGGGATCCTCACCCTGCCTGTGCCTGGATCAGGAAAAAGCCCGGTGAAGGCATTGGTTATGCGAATCAGGGGTTGAGCCTTCTTCCTGCAGCGTCCCGAAAAATTCCACTCTTGGCACGTCTCCCGAATGCTTTCGGGATCAGGATCTTTTCGAATATTGGCGATTGCTCACGTCAAAAAGATCCCGCATCTGGGAAGCCACGCTTCCCTTGTGCGGAATGACGAAATTCGGAATTTTTCGGGACGCAAAGACAACCGAATTAGCTGTTTCGATTCAACTCCTGATTCGCATTTGGTTTTCTCAATCCGGACCTCTACGTTCTAGCTACGCTAAAACGATTGTTCTTTCACACGCGCCGCGGGTTCTTGTACCGGCCTCCATGTTCCGGCCGGGCAAGATGAAAAGGGAACACCAGTGTACCGAATACGGGATTGGGATGTCGGAATGTAGGAGGAGCCACCGACACGGCTCCCCTCCATTCCTAACACCGAATTCCACATTTGGGAGTCTGGGGCTGTACCCGCAACTGTAAGTCGGACGATGCACACGCGTCCAAGCGCGATGCTCCACTATGCCGGGTGAATGGTCAGATGTACGGCCGCTTACCGGGATGGGAAGGGGCATCGTCGCATGCGTGCGTTCGGAATTTCCTCTGGATCGCTGCTCCCGCTGAGAGCCGTCCGACGAGCCAGGAGACCTGCCTGCGTGCGTGACGGGACCCCGATTGGCACCCCGATGAACTGTCGGCATGCCGCTGTCGGGCGTCCCTCACTGCCAACAACCTCCGGGACCTGAGGCTTGTGGCGTGCTTGCCCTGGATGGCCCTACGTAGCCCGTCCGTTTCTTGCAGCGGTCGTGTCTCTTCTGTAGGTCCGGTGCAGCCCGCCCGAGCCTCGATACTGAGGTGAGGGCTTTTCTTATGGCTGCACTCCGTTTCCTTCTTATCGTCGTCGGGGGGCTGGCGCCCACCGTCGTGGCGGCCCAGACGCCTACTGCTTCCGACTCGGCCGCCACACGTCTGGCCCACCCCGACTCCGTCGCAACGCCCGACACGCTGCGGCACGTCACGCTGCCTGAGGTCCAGGTGGTTGAGCCGGCAGACGCCTCTGTCCTGTCAACACCGACCGCCGCTACGACGGTCGACCTCGGCCCCGCCGGCGAACGAGCCGGGGAGTCGGTCGCCGACCTGCTGGCCGCCCAGACGAATTTGTTTGTGAAGCGGTATGGCACGGGCCGGCCGTCCACTGCCTCGCTGCGGGGGCTGGGAAGCAATCAGACGCTCGTCCTCGTCGATGGACAGCGCATTGCCGACCCGCAAACCGGACAAACGGACCTTTCTCTCCTTCCGTCCCTCCTAATCGAGTCGGCTCGTGTGCTGCACGGAAGCCATGGGGGGCGCCACGGGTCTGGCACGCTCGGCGGCGTGGTGAAGCTCCAGACGCTCCAGCCCTCGGCCCCGCTTCGCGTCGAGACGACGGCGGGGATGGGGGCGTACGGATGGCGGTCCGCCGGGGGCATCGTGTCGGGCGCCGGCGATCGTTGGAGCGGACTCGTCGCGGCGGAAGGCACTCGCAGCGACGGCAACTTTCCTTACGAAAATACCGCCGTCGTTCCCGCTCGCACTCAGCGCCGCGAGAACGCGGACCGGCGGTACGCAACGGTGTTTGGCAAGACAACGCGCCAGGGAGACGCGTCACAGTCTACAATTACACTCTGGTGGAACGACGCCGAACGCGGCCTGCCCGGCACGGCCAACGCCTCAACGAGCAATGCCTCGCAGCACGACGCGCAATGGCGAATGTCGGGGCGTCACAGTCGCTCTCTGTCTTCTGGACATCTTCAGTTCGGCCTCCGGGGACAGCGCTCGACGCGCCGTTTCCGAAACCCGGCCTCCAATCCGCGCTTCAGCCAGTCGGACACGTCTCGCACGTCTCGCGTCACCGCCGACGCGACCGCTCACATTCCATTCGGCTCCGCAGGACTTCTCAATGTTGGAGTCACGGGGGGATACGACCGGGCGACTGTGCAGAACGGCGTCCATCGCTGGCGCCTGGGCGCATTCGCGGACGCGACGTGGGCGCTCGGTTCGCTCACGCTTCATCCGGCCCTTCGGCTCGACGTTGATCGGCCGTCGGAATCGGGACGAGCCACGACGGCCCTGAGTCCACAGCTCGGTGCCGTCTGGAAGCCGGGTCCGTCGTGGGTTCGTCTCAAAGGACAGGTGGGGCGCGCCGTCCGGACCCCGACGTTCAATGAGCGCTTCTACGAGCCCGGCGGCAATCCGTCTCTGCGGCCCGAATCGGGTTGGAGCGGCGAAATGGGGGCTGCGGTCCAATTGGAGGGCAACGAGCACACGCTGGGCGCCGACGTCACAGTGTTCGCCACGCGCCTCCGCAATCAAATTGTCTGGCAACCCAGCTTCGTGGGGCCGGGGGTGCAGGTGTGGCAGCCGTCGAACGTGGCCGAGGTCCTCACACGGGGCGTTGAGTGGACGAGCACCGGCCGGTGGCGCATTGGGGCTCGGATGGCGCTGAACGGTCGACTAACGTTCACCCACGTCTTCGCGACTGACCAAAGCCGTCCGGCGGCCCGCTCCTACGGAAAGCAACTTCCCTACACCCCCCGCGAACAGTTGAAAATGCAAACGGGATGGTCCTGGCGCGGCCTGCGTCTTGACCTGTCCGCCCGCCTCGTGGGTCCGCGTCACGTAACTGCCGACGAAACCCAAACTCTTCCTCCGTACCAGGTCGTTGACGCGAGCATTCAGGGGACCCGAGCGGTCGGCCCCGTTTCGCTCACAGCACACCTGGAGGCGAAGAATCTTTTCGACGAAGAGTACAGCGTCGTCCGACTGTACCCCATGCCGCCCCGCCACGTACGCGCCCGAATGACCGTTACACTCCGATAGCTTTTTCCCTCAACGTCGACGACTTTATGCTTCGCACCCTCTTGTCCACATCGCTTTCTCTTTCCCTGCTAATGGGACCGCTCCTGCTTAGTGGCTGCGACCTTCTTGGCAGCGACGACGCCAACACCACCCGTCTCGAAACGACGGGCGTCTTCGTTGCAAATGGCGGCCGGCTCGGCGACGAGAACGGGACCATCACCGTCTACGACCCACAGAACAGGAATGCCAACACCCCCTCCTCCCTCCAGTTGAACGCGTTCGTACAAAGCATCGCGCTGAACGACGACCGGCTCTACGCTCAAATCAACACCGGCTTCACCGCCGGTCGCGTCAACGTCATTGACGCTTCTTCCTACACGAACATCGCTCAGTCCGATAGCCTCGGCGCCACCCGCTACGTGGCCTTCCCGAAAAACGACACGACGCGTGCCTACGTGAGCACGCTCCGGGGCAGCGTTCACCGCTTCGATCCGCAGACGGGCGCGCTCGACGAGGCGCGAGCAACCGTCGGCGCCTCTGCTTCTGACCTCGCCGCGACGGAAGAGAAGGTGTTTGCAACCGTCCCCGACACGAGCCTGGCGTTCAGCGACACGCTGATCAATAACGGATCGAAACTCGCCGTCTTCGACCAAGGATCTCCATCAACTATCCGGACCATTGAGCTCGGCTGCGACGGCCCGAGTTCGATTGCTCTGGACGAGGAAGACGAACTCGTCGTCGTCTGTACCGGGCGAACCGTGCTCAATAGCGAGGATCCCACTGACGTCCGCCGCCGGACGGACGGGGCCGTCGTCTTCGTCGATCCGGAGTCGGAGTCGGTCCTTGAGAGTGATCGCATCTCGGCGGACGTCCAGTTCGGCACCATCACCGGAACTCAGGTGGCCCACTACGACCCCGCCAGTGAATTCCTGCACGCCGTTAGCAGCCGGAATCGTGAGATTGTGCGCGTCGACACCGACGCCAATGCGCGAACTGAATCCATTTCTATTCCGGAAGAGTCGTCGCTTACGGGCATTGCCGCAGCCGCCTACGACGGCACTACGCAGCGCCTGTACGTGGCCCGCACCGACGTTCAGGACCCGTTTCGATCGGCCGGAACCGTTGTGGTCCTCGGCTCCGATCGGAATGAAGTGGATCGGTTCACCGCCGGCCCGGCGCCGTCCCACATTGCCATCCGCCGCCAGTCTCGGTAGAGGGAACGCTTTTCCTCCCTGGACGGACGGGCGGAGACTAATTTCTGCCTCCTTCGCGCCGCGACGGTCTTTTTCCCACCAATTGCCGTTCGACTGATGGACATTGATCGCTGCTACTGCTACCAGCAAACCTTCGCGGACTTGAAGGCTGTTGCGAAGGAAACGGAGGCCGATTCAATTGAGGCCCTGCAGTCGCACGTCACGTTCGGCGAGAACTGCCAGCTGTGCCATCCCTACGTGCGCCGGATGCTGGAAACGGGACAGACCGTCTTCCACGAGGTCATTGAGGCTGAAGACGCGACCGCCGCCGGCAGCTAAGCGAACGGGCGTCGTTCCGCTCATCCGATAACGCCTCGTTCGGCAAGAGAGGTGTGCTCGGTGCCGGCGATGATGAGATGATCGTGGACGGGAATGCCCATCGTCTCGCCCGCCTCCACGAGCTGCCGCGTGATGCGAATGTCCTCGCGACTGGGCTCGGGATTGCCGGAAGGGTGGTTGTGGAGACAAATGACGGCGGCTGCGTTCTCGAGAATGGCCTGTTCGAAGACGCCCCGGGGCTCCACAACGCTCGAAGAGAGCCCGCCCTCGCTCACGGTGTAGTCGCCGGTGATGACGTTGGCCGTGTTGAGGTGGACGACCTTGAACACCTCCTTCGGAAGGTCGCGCATAAGGGGACCGTAGACGCCCGCCACGTCGTCGGGACAAGTGACTTGCACGCGCTCGTCCTGCTGCCGCTGCGACTCGACGCGGCGCCCCGCCTCGAACGCGGCCGTGAGCTTGGCCGCCTTGGCCGGCCCAATGCCCTGCGTTCGCGTTAGCTCTTTGGGTTTGCGCTGCGAGACGGCGTGGAGCGAGCCGTACGTCTGCAGGAGGGAGCGCCCCAGTTCGACGGCGGAGACGGGACCGTCACTCGTGCGGGTGCCCGAGCCGAGAAGCAAGGCCAGCACCTCAGCGTCGGACAACACCGTGGGGCCGTGATTCAGTAGCTTCTCGCGGGGCTGGTCGGACGGGTCCCACTCGTGGATGGGCACGTGGTAGAGCAACGCGGGTTCGCCCGACTCGTCGTCGGAAGCGTCCGTCTCGGCGGACGGTGCAGAGGAAGAGGCGTTGGAGGAAGGCATGAGAATGGATGAGTTTGAGAGTAGCAATGCTTACACTCTCAAGACACATCCCCTCCTCCAACCATAACGTCAACGATTCTTTCCTCAACCGATCACAACAGCCCGAGAAGCTGCTTGGTGGATTGATGTGTTGCCGAAATCACGAAAGGAGCAGGCAACAGACCGTTTGCCAAACAGCTTCCGGACCACCCTTCCGGCTCGCGTCTCCCGTCGGCAGTGAAACGTCCCGCCTGACTCCAGCCCGCACGCCTGCATGAGGCAGACGCGTCCTCCCTACACCCCCATGCTTTCGTTTCCGCCAGTCAAAGCGACAGATTGAAAGCCGAAGTGCCGTCCCCTCCGACGCGCCCCCCGCGTGGCAGCCGCTCTACTCCGGCACGAGTTCGTTGAGCAGGTGCGCGTTTGAAGGACTGTTTTGCAAATGCCGCTGAAGGGCCTGCATCGCCTCGATCGGCGAGCGGGAGTTCAGGGCTCGGAACAGCTGGTTGTGCTTCTTCCGGCGCA
>CAZSBW010000007.1:0-20691 GCA_964604815.1 uncultured Salinivenus sp.
CTCGGCGCAGACGGGGCCGGGGGGCGTGGGCGACGCCACCGGCTCGACCGGCAGCGAAAGCCTGACGATCTGGCTGCGGTCGGACGAGGGGGTGAACACGGT
This sequence comes from uncultured Salinivenus sp., assembly GCA_964604815.1. GTDB lineage: Bacteria > Bacteroidota > Rhodothermia > Rhodothermales > Salinibacteraceae > Salinibacter. The sequence goes on from CAZSBW010000007.1 coordinate 103, forward strand.
CTCCGGGAGCGGGAGCCAGACTGGCAACACGGAAGTGGAGCTGTGGAAGGATCAGTCCGGCCAGGGCCACGACCTCGATGAGGTCAACGATAACAAAAAACGACAGCCGATCTACGAGACGAACGCGCTCAATGGCAAGCCGGTCATCAAGTTCAATACCACGAATCAGGACAATACCGACGCTCTCAGAAACACACAGTCGGCGGTGAAGAACATTCCCGGCGGAAGCAACACGTTCTTCGTGCTGTCGATTGCGCGGGAAAACCCGAGTGATAACTTCTGGCAGATTATCCACTTCAATCAGAATGAGAACATCGGGTACAACACCTCCGGCGAGGTGGTCGCCGACCAAAACGGACCCACCCTGAAAACGTCGTCCCCCACGCTCACTGAGTACAACGTGTTCTCCTCGGTCTTCGATGGCAGCGACGCAGAGGAGGATCTGGCCGTGAACGGCACTGTGCGCACGTCCGCGACTGGGGTGAGCCCGGCGAGCACCGATTTCTTTGAGGTCGGGAAAAACGGGACGACGGCGAAGGAGAACGTCGTCGAGGTCATCGGGTTTGAGAGCGCCCTCAACACGGCCCAGCGCCGGCTCGTGGCCAACTACCTGGCCGAGAAGCACGGCCTCACGATGGCGAGCAACGATTACTACCGGTTTGGGAGCGGGCACCCGAACGACATTGCCGGCATCGGTCGGGCCACTGCGGACGCCGGGGCGAGCAACGGCGGCCCCCACACCGCAGCGGCCTCCTCGCGGCTCACCATTCTGGAAGATGGAACGAATGCCCTCAACGACGGGGAGTTTGTGATGGTGGGGCACGACGGGGCGGCGGACGGAAGCTTTACGACCAACGAGCGCCCCAACGGCAACGCGAACGCACAGAAGATTGAACGGGAGTGGCGCGCCGAGGTCACTGGCACAGGCTCGAAAAAAGTGGACGTGGAAGTTGACTATTCGAGCCTCTCCCTTCCGGGCAGCTACAACGACCGCGCCCTGTACGTGGACGACGACGGTGACTTTACGAGCGGAGCCACCTACCACGACCTCGACAACAAGTCCGGGAGCGTCTACGAGGCCTCCGGGGTCGACATTTCGGACGGGGACTACGTGGCCGTGGCAGCCGTGAAGCGGGTCGTCAACTTCAAGACGACCGCCAAGAATAAGATCGAGAACACCGGGGACACCCCGAACATGGAGGCAACGGTGGAGCTCAACTTCCCCCACGATTCCGATCTCACGGTCAACTTCGACGATACCGGCGATCTAGACGGTAGCACCAGCATTGAAGATGGAGGTGCAACCAACGCGGCCGGAACGAACGGGAATGGGAACTATGAGGCCGACGGCGGGTCCGGAAGCGACACGGGCGGCAGCCAGGGCAGCTTCGACGGCGACTACCGCCTGAACAGCTCATCGATTACGATCAACGCCGGCAATACCACCGGCACCCTCGGCATCGAGCTCGATGACGACAACATCACCGGCCCGCCCGAGCAATCCGAAAAGTTTGAGGCGACGATCAGCTCGGTCGGAACCGGGGCGACGGGGGGCACGGAGAGCCGGTTCGTCGGGACGATCCTCGACGACGACCACCCGAACAAGATTGCCTATTCGCAGGATGGAGGGGACGGCAGTGGGCGAACCAAGACGAATGCCAGCTACAACAAGACCACGCAGAACCCCGAGAAGAGTACGACCCTGGTCTACGAGGTCGCCGTTCCGAGCGGCAACACCGGAAATTCGAGTCCCGCGACGAAGGCCACCTACGAGGTGACCGGGGGGACCGCCACGCCCGACACGGACTTCAAAATTATCAGTGGGACCGAGGACGGGTCGCGGGTAAGTGCGACCGAAGGAGAGGTGACCATTCCCAGCGGCAACCAGTACGGCCGGTTCGAGATCGACATTCTCGAGGACCAGACCTTCGAAGGGGATGAGACCGTCACGCTGGAGCTCACCGAGGCGCAGGGGGGAACGATCGACGGGGACGACAAGACGTCTCTGACCCTCACGATCAAAGACGACGACTCGAAGCCGAACGTCGAGTTCGACTCCGATCTGTTCACGAAGCGGGAAGACACGGACGCCGACCTGTCGGTTTCGCTATCGGCGGCGGCCGGCACCGACGTGACGGTCGAATTTAAGGATGAAGGCACCGGCTCGGCCTCGGCGGGCGGCACGGACTACACGTTCCCGGGCACGCCAACCATTACAATTCCGGCGGGCAATACGAGCGGGACGTTCACGATTCCGGTGACCAACGACGAGACCCGCGAGAGCAACGAGGACATTGACGTTGGGATCAAGAGTGCGACGAATGCATCCCTCGGCAGTCGGACCTCCACGACCCACACCATCGTCGACGACGACGGGATTGGGAGCCAGGGCCCCGGGGGCGTGGGCGACAGCCAGAGCCTCGCATTCTGGGGGAAGGCCGATGGCCTGGGATCGACCTACGATGACGGCAATGACGTGAACCCGTGGCCCGACTCGTCCGGCAACGGAAACGACGCCACGCGGGTCGTCCAGTCCGACTACGGCAAAGACCTCATCAGCGACAACAGTCCAACGTTTGTTGCGTCGGCGACCAACGGGCAGCCCGCCCTCAGCTTCGACACGGAGCGCTTCTACGGGATCGGTGCGTCGGTCATGGAGTCGCTGCCGGACGCCAACTACACGCTGTTCGGCGTTTCGACGTACGGGAGTTCCGGGGGCAAGGAGGCCCTTCTCGACATCCAGACGAGCGGGGCCAATCAAGACCTGCTTTCGTTCCGCTACCAGAACAGCGGCGCAGACGTCGCGATCAAAGCCTTCTCGGCCAGCGGCGCGAAGACGACCAATCACAATCCCTCTTCGGATGACCTGACGAACTACCACCTTCTCTCGGCGGAGGTGGAGGGCGACGAGCTTGACCTCTCGTACGACGGCACCGAGCGGGCCACCAACTCGTTCGACTGGCAGGGAACGGGGGCGGCGGCCATCCTCGGGCACGGCCTGGGTGACCAGCGCAAGCTGCAGGGACAGATCGCTGAATTTATTGCATACGACACCGACCTCAATCCCGCCCAGCGAAACATCGTCCGCAACTACCTCTCGGCGAAGTACGACCTGGGGCTGGATACCGGCAATGGAGCCAAGGACCTGTACGCAGGGGATGACACCGGCAACGGTGACTACGACTTCAGCGTAATTGGAATCGGGCGGGATGGAGGGGGAGACCTCCAGTTCCTCCACTCGCGCGCTGAAGGGGGCGGGGTCACGCTCGCCGCCGAGACGGTTGGGGATGGCCAGTACGTGTTGCTCGGGACGGTTGCCGAAACCCCGCACGACCCAGTTGAGCGCCTCAACTACGACGGCACCAGTGGGGTCACCGGCCTCGCGGCCCGCCCGGACAGCATCTGGTTCGCAGACGTTACCGGGGGGACGCCGTCGTTCGACGTGACCTTCGATCTGACTGCGCTCGGCTTCGAGAGCCGGTCCCGCCAAGAAGACGGCTACGTGTTGCTGGAGGCGGGGACCAGCTGTGATCCGGCCAGCAACAACTGCACGTGGAGCGATGCGGGCGGGGCAGTGACGGTCAACGGCGACGAGGTGACGTTCGAGGGGGTGAGCCTGTCGTCGGGCGGGCACTACCTGTCCATCGGCACCACCGCGCCCACGAAGAGTCCTCTCCTGAACGAGTACGCCCGCGCGGTGGACGGGCAGGCCGGCACCGATGGGGCCGACGACGGTTGGCGCTATGTGGGGGTGCCGGTGAAAGGCGCCACCATCAACGACCTGCAGCCGCCGCTGTCCACCGATCGCGACGGGCTCGTCGGCTTCGGACAGCGCGACGTGTGGTACTGGGCGCTCTACAACGGCAGCCAGAATACCGACGGCTGGACTCAGTTCCAAAGTGGAGAAGACATCCCGAGCGGGCGCGGGTTCATCGTGAAGCTGGACGACGACAACGAGCACCCCATCGACCCGACCCTCTGGATGGACGTGAAGCCCAACAGTCTGCCGCCGGGCGACGCGGACGTGACGGTGGGAGAGGGCACACCCTCGGCCGATACGAAGCTGCGCACGGACACCACGTGGCACCTGCTGGCCAACCCCTACGCCGTCGATTACGATCTTACGAACCTCAATCTCGGAGACGATGGAGATGACGGGGGCGGCGGCAAATCCGACTTCAAGAGCGGCGTCCAGCTCTGGGATCCCTACGCTGGATCGTATACGACGATCATGCAGGCGGGCGACGACACCGACCACCTTGCGCCGTGGGAGGCCTTCTTTGCGGAGCGCAACGACTTCGACGCCGGGGCCAATACGCAGCTTACGTTCGGAAAGGCGGGGCGGCAATCGTCCGACGGGGAAGACTTTATCGGGTCGAAGAGCCGGTCCGAACCGGACTATCGTCGCCTCGCGCTCCGGCTGGTGGTGCAGGACGGGGAGGGGACGGAGATTGCTCGCGACGAGGCGGCTGGGCTCTACTTCCATAGCGAGGCGGGACCGGGGGAAGACGCGTACGACCTGTCGAAGCTGATGCCCGGCAGTCAGGATTACGCTGCCCTCGGGGTCGTGGCGAACGACCGGGCGGGCCGGCAGAAGCTCTGGGCCGTTCACAGCCGGGCCCGCACGCCCGCCGACACGGTGACGGTGCCGCTGGACCTGCAGACCGACCTGAGCGGCACGTTCACCATTTCCGCGCCGGACTGGACGAACGTGCCGGACGACTGGACGGTCACGCTCGTCGACACGAAGGCCACGAGCGACCCGTCCGACGACGAGACGCACCAGCTGGGGCGCGACGGGACGTCTCCGTACGCCTTCTCGCCAAGCAAGAGCAAGCGGGCAGCCCCGACGGGGCAGGCGACGGAGGACGCTTCGGCGTCCGGCGAGGCCGCGCCGTCGCTCCCGCCCGTCCGGACGCTTCGGCCGAGCCGGAGCACGACGGCCAAAACGGCGGGCAGCTCGGCCAAGGCCGACGCGCCGGACGCTCGCTTTCGGCTCCGGGTCGCCCCGGGCAGCGAGGCCCTGCCCGTCGAGATGGCATCGATGAACGCCACTGTGGATGAGCAATCGGTGCGGCTGGCCTGGACGACGGCCAGTGAGCAGAACAACGCCGGGTTCTACGTCGAGCACCAGCGCCTCCCGGCCGGCGACACGACCGCCGCGTCCCGCCCCGGGGGCTGGACGGAAGCGTCCTTCGTCGAGGGCGCGGGGACGACGGAGGAGGCGCAAGAATACAGCACCCAGCTCCAAGGCCTCGACTACGGGCGACACGTCTTCCGGCTCCGGCAGGTCGACACGGACGGCACGGCCACCTACACTGACGTGGTCGAGGCCGACGTTCGCCTCGACGGGTCGCACGCCGTGGGTGCGCCCTACCCGAACCCGGCTCGACAGCAGGCCACCGTCGAGGTCACCGTCCGCGAGGAGCAGCCGGTGCGGGCCGAGCTCTACGATGTGCTCGGGCGTCGCGTGCGGACGGTCTACGACGACACGGTGCCCGCCCAGGAAACGAGGCGCCTCCGCATGAGCACCGACCAGTTGTCGAGCGGCGCCTACTTCCTGCGCGTGCAGGGTGGCGACTTCGTGGAGACGCGCCGGGTGACGGTCGTGCGCTAATCGAATGGATGCTCATTTCTCGCAGCGCCCGTCTTCACGACGATGTACACTTCTCATCGACGAGCGAACGTTATGCAGATGCATTGGCCAGACGTTGGCATTCCGACGACCGCCCTCCTCGTTCTCCTCGGCTTATTGCTGATGGGAGGTGCCGGCGCCGTGCAGGCCCAGCCCAACCCGCCGGGCGACGACCCTCCCCCGCCGGGCCCCGGCGGAATTGGGGCTGCGGACGGCACCTCGGACCTGGAGCTGTGGCTCGACGCCGGCGATCTCTCGCTGAGCGACGGTCAGAGCGTCAGCTCCTGGAGCGACCTAAGCGGGAACGACAAGAACGTGAGTCAGAGCACGGGCGACAAGCAGCCTACGTTTCGGACGAGCGGCTTCAATGGACGGCCGGTCCTGGAATTCGACGGCGATGCGGACGGGGACGACACCGACGACGACTTTCTCAAATCGTCCGGGGAACTTGACTTTACTTCCGGGTACACGATCTTTGTGGTGGCGAAAAACGATCAGACGAAAGCCTACAATGGTCTTTTTCGGATTGCTCCCGATGTGTCCAAAGAAAAATCGTACCTGGAGCTCTACTGGCAGAATGCATCCAGCGGATCCGGGAATTTACTCACCCTCGGCAACCGATCTGTTTCGGACACGACCAGAGGATACGCGAGCGTGGACGAGGCGGGTCCCGCGCCGGGCAATAAGTATCTGGTGACGGCCAGCATTTCCGATGGAGATGCCGACGCGACGCGATTCATCAACGGAGCTGATGAAGGACAGGATCAATTTAGTTCGGGGTCGCAGGTGCCGTACGCGGCAGACACGTTTTACGTCGGAACCGGGACCGGATTTGATGACGGCGTAAACAGTGAGATAGACGGACAGATGGCCGAGGTAATCGCCTACAGGGACGAGATCAGTCAGGTGCGCCGGACGATCGTCAACAGCTATCTGGCTAACAAGTATGGGCTCTCGACCGGCAACGCCGAGGTCGAACCGTACGCCCACTCGTCCACTCACTTCGAGGACTTTGCGGGCCTGGGGCAGGCCGGCGACGGCACGAATGAGACCGACGCCCTCTCTGGGGCGCTGCGACTGAAGGACCCGACGGCCCTGGACAACGGCGACTTTCTCTTTTACGGGCACGACGGGGCCAACGCCTCCTCCTGGAGCACCACCGACGCGCCGTCGACCGTGGGCGAGCGGCTCGACCGGGAGTGGCGTCTCGACGAGATCGACGGCGGGGGCGGCGACGGTGTGGGCACCCTCACCGTGGAGGTCGACGCCGATGATTTGCCGTCCACCCCCAGCGGCGCCCGGTATTACGTGCTGGTGGACGGGGACGGCGACTTCTCGAACACGGGCGACCAGACGCGCACCCGCCTCACGCTCGACACCGACGAGACCTACAACGCCAGCGGCGTGGACGTGGCGGATGGAGACTACGTGACCCTTGCGCAGGGCGGCGTGGCCGCCACCCCCCAGAAACTGACCGCCGAGAGCGACCTGAACCAGGAGGTAGCCCTTGACTGGGACGCGGTGACGACCGACGAGACCGGGAGCCCCACCACGCTCACCGGCGACGAGTATCGCATCTACCAGAACACGAGTCCCGACTTTTCGGGCGCCTCAAAGGTGGCGACCGCCAGCAGCACGAGCAAGACGATCTCGGGTCTCACCAACAACACGCCGTACTACTTCTGGGTCACGGCCGTCAACAATGTCGGCGAGTCCGACGAGCAGGACCCCCCGGCCGACGCCACCCCAGCGCTGAAGGTGTCCTTCGCCTCCGCACGGTCCTCGGCCGACGAGGGCGCCAGCCAGCCGCGGGCCGACGCCTTCACGGTGACGCTCTCCGACACCCACGGCAATCCCGTGGATGTCACCCTGTCGGCGAGCGGCACGCCGGTGCTCCAGTCCGTCGAGACCGTGACGATCCAAAACGCGGGCTCCGGCTACTCGGTGGGGGATGTCATCGGGGAGGACGATCCAGGCGACAGCGGAAGCGGAATGGAAATCGAGGTCAGTCAGATAAAAAACGGGGACGAGATCGACAAGGTGAACCTGCGGAAAGGCGGAACCGGCTACACGAGCGCGCCGACGTCGTTTACCACCCGTTCCGGCGGCGGGTCGGGGGCGGACTTCTCGGCCACCATTCAGCCGAGCGTCGATGACTATACGGTCAAGGAAAATACACTCACCATTCCCGCCGGTGAGACCACCATAACGGTAAACAACAAAGACACGCTCTCGATCGGCAATGACTCTGCCCCCGAGGCGACGGAGACGGTCAACCTGGACCTCAACAGCCCCACGACCACGGGAACGACGCCCACGGTTGGCAGCCAGTCGACCCACAAGATCGACATTCAGGACGACGACATTCCGCGAAAGGCCTATCTGGTCGACAACCTGGACACGAACGACGACGGGAAATCGAAGGCAAACGAAAATACGACGGTGACCTACACCCTCGAGACCAGCGACGTTGACAATGTGAACAACACCGACATTCGCTGGGAGATTGACACGAGTGCCGCCGCCACGGAGGCCACGGCGGCCGACTTTACCACCCTGAGTGGAACGGCGACGATCACCAGCGGGAACACCACGACCACCTTCGACCTGCCGATTACAGACGACAATACGTTCGAGTCGGACGAGGACGTGGTGGTGCGGCTCGTGAGCGCCACGAATGCGGGCCTCAAGGACGATTCGGGGTGTAGCGAGAATACCGACGGGTGCTACACGAGCATGACCCACACCATTCAGAACGACGACAGCACGCCGTCGGTGAGCTTTGTGTCGGGCGCCTCGACGATCCCGGACGAAGATTCGGACCCTTCCATTGACGTCCAAATCAATCCCACGGCCTCGCAAGACACCGACGTCGATCTGGTGGTTGATGGCGGCACCGCAACGAGTGGGGGCACAGACTACTCCCTCAACACCTCGACCGTCACCATCCCGTCGGGACAGTCGAGCGTCACGCTGGACGGGACGGATCTGTCCATCAGCCAGGACGTGCTCGACGAGAACAACGAGACGGTCGACTTGAAGCTGCAAAACGCGACCGGCAACGCCACCGTGGACGGCGCCAACAACACCCACCAGCTCACCATCACCGACGACGACCCGACGCCCACGGTTGCTTTCGACGCGACCGCCTCTCAGAAATTGGAACCTGGCGGATCAACGGCAATCTCGCTGTCGCTTTCACAGGTCAGCGGGCGCGACGTGACGGTCAACTACAGCAAAGGCGGGACGGCCACGGCCGGCCCCGACTATTCCGACGACGACGGGGGGAGCGTCACCATTTCGGCGGGCAATACGTCGGAAGACATCAACCTCACGCTGAAGGACGATTCGGAGATTGAGCCGGACGAGACGGTGACGTTGTCCTTCGGCAGTTCAGACCTCACGAACGCCAATACGGGCGGCACCACCAGTCACACCTTTACCATCACCGACGACGACATCGGCAGCACGGGACCGGCCGGTGTGGGACGGGCCGAATCCAACAAGCTGTGGCTGCGGGCCGACGAAGGGGTGACGACCAGCGGCTCCAACGTGACCGACTGGAGCGACCAGAGTGGGAACGGAAAGGATGTGACGGCGAGTGCGGGGTTCGAAAAGCCGGAACTGAAGACGAACGCGCTTAACGGGCAGCCTGTCCTCAATTTTAAGGGCGACGCGGACGGCAACGAGAGCAACGACGCGGTGCTCGAGGCTGCCGGCACCGAGACGCTGAACCTGACGTCCGGGTATACGATCTTCATGGTGGCGAGAAACAACAAGTCGCAATCCTACAACGGCCTCTTTCGGATTGCCCCGGATGTGTCCAAGGAAAAATCGTATCTGGAGCTCTACTGGCAAAGTGGAGACAACTCCGGTAATTTCCTGACCCTCGCCAACCGGGCGGTCAGTGGGGTAAGCAGGGGATTTGGGAGTGAAGACGGGGCACCGCCATCGGCGGACACGGAGTATCTGGCAACGGCCAGTATCTCTACCGGGGACGACGACGCGGACCGGTTTATCGATGGCGACCTGCAGCCGCGAGGACCCGGCGACAGCTTTCAGTCCGGGAAGCATTTGCCGGACCAGGCGGATCAGTTTTACGTGGGGATTGGGTTCGGGGATACAGTGGACGGGATCCTGAATGGCATTATCGCAGAGACCATAGTCTTCGACCGCGACCTGAATGGGACCCGGCGCACACTGATTCACAACTACCTGTCGGCCAAGTATGGCATCGACTTGACCACGAGCGGAAGCGCCACGGACGTGTACGCCGGCGATAACGGCGGCAACGGCAACTACGACCGCGGCGTCTTCGGCGTCGGCCGGCAATCGTCGACCGACCTTCACATCGGAGCGGAGACCGACGGCCTGCGGTTGGACGTGGCAAGCGGCCTGGCCAACGGCGACTACCTCGTGGCCGGCCACCGCGCGGCGGCCAACGTGGCCAACGCCTCCGACGTGAGTGGAGTAAGCGGCACCCTGGAGCGCCGCTTCCAGCGGGCCTGGTACGTGGACCGGAGCACCGACAGCGCGCCCGCCATTACGGCGGACGTGACGTTCGACCTGTCGGAGGCCGGGCTCGACGGCTCGGCGGGGGCGAAGGGCAACTACGTGCTGATCAAGCGCGATGCCAACGCCACGGCCGGCACCAGCTGGAACCCCGTGCAAAATGGGGCCGACGCCGTCACTGGCGACGAAATTACGTTCAACGGCATCGCCTTCCCCGACGGCAAAGAAGTGACCCTCGCCACCACCGACGCCGTCAACAGCCCGATCGATGCCAACAGCCTCGCGGTGGAGGGCACCGCCGGCATTGACGGCAGCGACCAGGGCTGGCGCGTCCTTGGGCTGCCGGTCACGGGGGGCACGGCGGGCGATCTGCAGCGCGCCGACGGCTCCCAGTTTATCGACTTTCGGGTCAATATGGCCTACACCAATCCGGGCGGAAGTGTAGAGCAGGGAAGCGGCGATACCGGGTGGACGGTCGTGGATGACGCGACCACCGCGCTCACCAACGGTCGCGGCTTCATCGTCTGGCTCTTCGACAACGCCTCCTACCCGCTCGACCCGTCGATCACGCTCCAGACGGCCAGCGGGCTGACGGGGCCGGGCGCGACCAATGTGACCGTCGGCAGCGGCTCGGCGGACGATCCCACGCTGTCCCAGTCCGACAAGCAGTTCCTCCTGGCCAACCCGTACGCGGTGCCGTTCGACCTGGGTAGTCTCAACGGCACCGGCTTCGACGATCCGGTGCAGGTGTGGAAGCCCAATGCCAGTAGTCCCTCGGGACAGGACGACGGGAACGCGGGATCGTGGGTCACGCGCAGCCGCGGTAGCAGCAGCGACGAGGTGGCCTCGTGGCAGGGGTTCTTGCTCACGCGCTCCTCCACCGGCAGTGGCGACACGCAGGTCACGTTCAACGAGAGCGGTCGCGCCCCTACGTCCACCCCCGACCTCGTCGGCTCCAAGGCCACGACCGGTACGCCCACCCAGCACCGCGTCCCGCTCCGCCTCGTGGGGCGAGACGCCGACGGCACCCTCACGGCGCTCGACCGGGCCATTTCCGTCCTCTTCCACGAAGATGCGACCGACGGGCGCGACCGGTACGACGCCCCGAAATTCGAGCCGATGACCGAGTCGTACGCGACGCTGGCGCCGGTGGCGGCCAATAGTGACACGACGCTGCGGGCGCAGGAGAGCCGGCCCCTGCCCAGACGAAGCGTCGAGCGCGTGCCGCTCTCGTTGCAGCAGGAGGGCGTGGGCGGAACCTTCGAGGTCGCGATGCCGAGCGGCGGCGAGGTTTCGACCGAGACGCCCTCGATTCCCGACGGCTGGACGGTGAAGCTGACGGACACGAAGAACACCGCCGATCCGAGCGACGACGAGACCCACGTGCTTACCCCCGGCGGAACGCCCTACACCTTTGAGGCCGCGAGCGACAAGACGGCTTCGAAGGCGCAGGCAGATACGTCGAACACCGAGGCGCAGGCGTCCGACGGAACGACGGCGGAGGCCGGCCAAGCGGATGCGCCGCGCCCCACCCTCCGCCGCCTCTCCCGCTCGGGAGCGGAGCGACCGGCGGCCAAGGCGGGGACGGCCAAGGACGGCGGCGCCTCCTCGCCCCGATTCACCCTGGCGGTCGAGCCCGCAGAGGCGCTGCCCGTGGAGCTGGCCGAGCTGAACGCGCGCCGGGACGGGGAGCGCGCCGTGCTTTCCTGGCAGACGGCCGCGGAGACCAACAACGCCGGCTTCCAGGTTCAGCACCAGCGCCTGCCGGCGGGCGACACGAGTGCGACGCCCACGGCGGCAGACTGGTCGACGCTGGGGTTCGTGGAAGGCGCGGGCACCACGACCGAGGCCCAGTCCTACCGCCACGAGACCGCCGCGCTCGACTACGGGCGCCACGTCTTTCGGCTGAAGCAGGTCGACACGGACGGGGCGGAGACGGCCACCGAGCCGGTCGAGGTGCAGATGCGACTGGCGGAGGCCTACGCGGTGGAGGCCCCCTACCCAAATCCCTCGCGCCGGGAGGCCACGCTGCCGGTGACGGTGCGGGAGAGCCAAGAGGTGACCGTCTCACTCTACGACGTGCTCGGGCGACGGGTGCGAGTCGTGCGAGACCGGGAGCTCCCGGGCCAGGACACGAGACGCATTGCCCTCCCGGTCCAGCAGCTCGCCAGCGGCACCTACTTCGTGCGGGTTCGCGGGGACGGATTTACTGCCACCCGGCGCCTGACGGTCGTGCGCTGATCGGGTCCGCTGACCGCTTCGATCCATTCCCGCCCACGTTGGCTTTCAACTCACGCTGACGACTCATGCGTTCTGCAATTTCCTTCCGGTCTACAATGATTGACAGTACACGCTACATTGCCGGCCTGTGGACGGTGCTGTTCCTCCTCGCCCCGCTCGGGGCAATGGCCCAGCTCCCGGACGAGCCGGATCTGACCCCGGTCGAAGCACCGGGCAGCGTCCTCGAGCTGCAAGGCAACGAGGGCGTCTTTACCGACACCGGCTGCTCCTCGGACGCGAGCGACGGAAATGCGATTGGCTGCTGGGCCGACCAGAGCGGCCAAGGCAACGACGCCACCGCCTCGTCCCTCACCGGGCCCGATCTGGCCACCGGCGTGTCCGGCCTCAACGGGCAGGACGCCCTGCTCTTCGACCGCACTACCAACAGCAACGAGGGCGAAGGCCTCGGCCCGGCGGACGACGACAGCATCAACACCGCCTCCAGCGGGTACGCGGAGAAGACGATCGCCCTCGCCGTTCGGACGGGCGGGGACGTGAGCACCCGTCAGGTGATTTACGAACAGGGCGATGCCAACGACGGGTTCAACGTGTACGTCGAGGGCGGATCGCTCTACGCGTCGGCGTGGTCCAACACCAACGGGTGGGGCGACCACTTCTCGGTGTCGAAAAGCGTGTCGACCAATACCAGCTACGTCGTCACGTTCGTGTTCGACAAGGACGCGTCGAACCAGCTGGAGCTGTTCGTGGACGGAAGCTCGGCGGCCACGGCGTCGGACGGGAGCATCACGGAGATGCCAACCCACAGCGGGGACATTGGCATCGGAAACGTCATCGGCGGCACCGAGATCGACGGCTCGCCGCCGACGGACGTGAGCGGCACGGGCAACGAGGGCTTCGGCGGGCACGTAGCCGAACTGATCCTCTCCAATGAGGCGGTGAATTCCGCTCAGCGGCAGATCCTGGAAAGCGCCCTGGGCGAACGGTACGGCGTTTCCATTTCGAATGACCGCTACACCCACAGCGGATACGTCAACGACGTGACGGGCCTCGGTCAGGCGAGCGACGGGACCCAGCAGACCACCGACACCACGAGCGTCCTCTTCTTCGACGCCACGTCGCTTTCGAACGGGGACTTTGCCCTGTTCGGCCACGACGGCGAACCGGATACCCTCCTCCTCGATAAAGACCCCACCGACGTTCGGAAGCGCCTCGACCGCGTGTGGCGCTATGAGGAAACCGGCAGCCCGTCGTTCGACCTCAAGTTCGACGTGTCGGGGCTTCCGTCTCTTGAGACCGGGCAGGAGTACCAGCTCATCTTCGAAAGCAGCAGCGGCAACGGCTCATTTGCAGACGCGTCGACCACGGTCGTCACGGGTACGCTCAATAGCGACACCCTCACGGTGGCGGCCGGGGACCTGAGCAGCGCCGGCCTTTCGGGCGGCGATTACCTGACGCTCGCCATCAGCGACACGCGCCCGAATACGCCGAGCCTGACGGCGTCGGTGGCCGGTCCCCAGAAGGTGTCGCTGAGCTGGGGAGCGGTGTCGAATGATCGGAACGGGGATGGGACGACGCTCACCGGGGACGAGTACCGGATCTACCAGAATACCGGGGGCAAAAATCGCGGGTTCTCGAACGCAACGCAGGTGGGCAACACGACCACGACCTCCTTCGACGTCACCGGGCTCGACCAGGGCCGGCAGTACTTCTTCTGGGTAGTGGCCGTCAACAGCACCGGTGAATCACCGGAGCAGGACCCGGCGGCCGGCGCCACCCCGGCCCCGTTCGGGTCCACCGGCCCGGGCGGCGTGGGCTCCGCCAGCCAGAAGGGACGGCTCAACGTCTGGCTGCGCGCCGACGAAGGCGTCTTTACCGACACTGGTTGCTCTTCGAACGCGAGTGACGGAAACGACGTGGGCTGCTGGGCCGACCAGAGCGGGTACGGAAACCACGACTTCGAAGCGGGCACGTCCCCGAGCCTAAGCGCGTCTGGGATCAACGGGCAGCCCGCCCTCAGCTTCGACGGGAGCAGCGAATGGCTGGGATCGACGTCGGACCTCACGACGGACAACGACAACAGTTTGAGTGCGGGACCGGACGACATTCCGGAGACGAATTACACGCAGTTTGTGGTCTTCAACACGACGGATCCCGCCGGATCGATGGTTACCGTGGTTAATCCGGTCGACGTATCGGGCAGTAACCACGATCGGCAATTTGGGCTCCGCAGCGCAGGGGAACTCACCAGCCGAATCTGGGACGAAGAAATAATCGGCGGAGGGAGCGTGAACGACGGAAGCGCGCATGTGGGAGGACTCCGGGTGGAGGCGGGATCGGGACAGGAGGTGCTAGTGGATGGATCGACGGTGGCCAGTGGGTCGAAGTACCAGTCCGACTTCAATTTCGAGCAGGGAATCACGATCGCAGGGCACACCGAATCGTCGTTCGACAACTATTACGGGGGAGAGATCGCCGAGGTCATTCTGTACAACGACGTGCTCAGTGACGCCGAGCAGACGATCGTCCAGAACTATCTGGCGTCGAAATACGGCGCCAGTCTGGCGATGGGGGAGGACAAGTTTGCCCACGGCGCCACCTACGGGACCGATGTGGCCGGCATTGGGCAGGGCAGCGACGGGAGCGACCACCTCGCCTCCACCAGCGACCTTCTCGAAGTGAGCGCCGGTAGCTTCTCCGGCAACGACCGCTACGTTTTCCTGGGTCACGACGGTACGCCCTCGTCCTTCGGTTACGAATCCACCGAGCCCATCAACGGCGCGTCCGCCAACGCCGAGCGGATGGAACGGGAGTGGCGGGTGGACCTGAGCGGCATCGGTTCGAAGACGGTCACCGTTTCGGTGAGCGAGAGCAGCCTGCCGAGCCGGAGTGATGCGGGGTACGAGTACGTTCTCATTGTGGACAGCGGCGACAAGTTCAACACCAGTCCGAGGGCCTATACCCTGGAAGATAACGGAAATACCTGCGGGGACGGCGGGAGTGGGGACGGGACGTGTACCGCGTCCGTGGCGCTCGACGACGACGATTACGTTACGATTGGGGCCGGCACACGCGTCGTCAATGTCAAGCGCACCTCCGACCAGGGCTTCGAAACGTCTGGTTCGCAAACGGCGCTGACCGCCGCCCTCAACCTCCCTTATCCCTCAAGCTCGGGGACGAGCGTCAGCGTACAGTACGAGCACACCGGCGACCTCGACGGAACGAACGGCATCGAAGACAGCGGGAGCGGAAACGACAATGGCGACTACGAGGCCTCCGACAGCGACTACGATGTCGACGGCAGCGACTCGACTCCCCAGACCAAAACGATCTCGGCAGGGTCCGGGACGACCGACATCCCCTTCAGTCTCCAGGACGACGGCTCGAATGAGCAGACGGAGAAGTTTGAGATCACCATTGACGGGGCAAACACTACGAATGCAGGAAGCGGCCCGGACGATCGGTTCGAGTTCTCCATCCTGGACGACGACGAGCCGCGAGACCTGAAGTTTGCGGATTCGGATTACACCGACGGGTCCGACGACGATCCCGGGTCCCCAAGTACCACTGAAGGAGATGGCGGATCGACTCGGGTCGTGGACCTGACGATCAAGCTCCGGGAGGACGGAAATGGAGAGAGCGCCGCCGGTTCGAGTCCCTACACGACGGTGAAGTTCAACGTGGACCAGCAGGCCAGTGACGCCGTCCTGGGGACGAACCTCTCCGACCCCACGGTCGACTTCAAGATTGTGGACAACAGCAGCGGCAAGTCCGGCGGGGACGAGTATCAGGAGCAGCTCTCGGGGATTAGTGACAGTACCGGGCGCGTGCATTTCGGCTCGAATAACTCGTCGGCCCCCCTCAAGCTGGAGATCAATGAGGACGACATCGACGACGCGGATTCGGAAACCATCGTCCGTAATCTGTTCGAGCCGGTCAGCGGGGCGCTGGTGAACACGAGCCCCGACAGCGCGAGCACAACCTTCGTGATTGAAGACGACGATACGCCGCCGACCGTTCAGTTTGCCGGGTCGAACAGTCCGCAGACGGAAGACACGGACGGGAGCGTGGACGTTTCGCTTTCGTCGCAGGCGGGGAAGGCGGTGACGGTGAACTACAGCGTCGACAACAACGCGAGCACGGCCACAGAGGGCGGCAGTGATGACTTTACGGCGTATCCCGAGAGCGGCCCGACGGGACCGGACACCCTGCAGTTTGCGGTGGGCCAGACGACCCGGTCCATCACGGTGGACGTGAACGACGACACGAAGCCGGAGCTCACCGAAGCCGTCGAGTTCGTGGACGACGGCAACAACGACGCGGGATCGAGCCCCACCACGGGCGCGACGTGGAGCGGCACGACGAGCCTCACCTACAAGATTCAAGACAACGATAACACGACCATCGGGACGAGCGGCCCGGGCGGCGTGGGGGCCACCGACGGCACCGGCGACCTCAACATCTGGCTGCAGGGCGTCGACCTGTACTCGACGGGGAATCCGGTGGACACGTGGAGCGACCGGAGTGGCTATGGGCATGACTTCACCCACCAGGGAGCGTCCAACGAAAAGCCGACGGTGAGCACCATCAACGGCCAGAAGGTGCTGAATTTTGCCACGGAGGACTGGCTCGGCTCCACGGCCAGCCTCACGACGGACAACAGCAATAGCCTGGGATCGGGGCCGGACGATATTCCCGAGACGGACTACACGCAATTTCTGATCTTCAAAACGTCCTCCAGCGGCGACGCTGTGACCGTTGTGAACCCGGTGGGGCCAAGCGTTGGGAATAATGACCGAAACTTTGGCATCCAGGGAAGCAATCTCGCGAACCGAATCTTCGACCCCACAGAGACTGTCTCCTCCTCCTCAAACTACGACGACGGTACTGTGCACGTGGCGGCCGTGCAGGTAGAGAAGAACGTGGGGCAGTTTCTCCGTGCCGACGGGGCACAGATAGCGAGTGGATCGAGTGACCAGTCCGGCTTCGACTTCGAACAAGGAATCGTGATTGGGCGGTATGACAATCAGTTTGGGAAATACAGCGGAGAGATTGGGGCGTTTGCCCTGTACGACCGGGTCCTGAACGACACGCGCCGGACGCTCGTCGAGAACCACCTGGCGTCCAAATTCGACGTATCCTCGCTCGGGTCGGACGTCTATGCGGGCGACCAGAGCGGCAACGGGAACTACGACCGCGGCGTCTTCGGCGTCGGGCGCGAGTCCACGGAGGACTTTCACAAGACCGCCGGCCGCGCCGGGTTGTCCGTGAGCGTCAATAAGGGCCTCGACACCGACGGCGACTACCTGACGCTCGGGCACCGCACGGCCGCCAACAGCGTCACCACCTCGGACATCAGCGGCGGGGGCGGGCTGGACGCCCGGCTGGAGCGGGCCTGGTACACGGACCTCAGCAACGACGCCAACACGAGCATTGAGGTGAACGTGACCGTCGACCTCTCGGAGGCGGGCCTGGCCGGGCCGGCCAGCGCCGGCAACTACGTCCTCCTTCAACGCAACGCCGACGTTTCGGCCGGCACGAACTGGACGAGCAAGGCGACCGGGGCCAGCGTTTCGAACGGGGACGAGATCACGTTCAGCAACGTCACCCTGGAGAACGACAAGGAGATTACCCTCGGGACGCGGGACCAGACCGGCAGCCCGCTCGGCGGCGCCAAGATTGTGCTGCAGGGGACGGAGGGGAATGAGGGGAGCGTCGATGACATCAATCCGACGGGAGGCGACGCCGGGTATGCGGCGCTGGGCCCGCCGGAGACGGGCGGGACGTTCGGCGGCCTGGCCTCCGACACCGATCCGCAACTAATCGAGTTTGGGCTGCCGGGCCCGATGATCTACACCTACGATGCGGCCAACAGCCAGTGGACGGAGGTGACCAGCGGGAGCGACGCGCTGCCGAATGCGGAAGGCTTTCTGCTGTACGTCTTCGACGACAAAGGCAGTTCAGACGCCGATCCGGTGGACCCGACCCTGCCGATCACCGTCAGCGACGGCGGTGGGGTGCCGTCGAGCGACCAGTCGGTCAGCTTTTCGAGCAACGCGGAGCAGTGGTTGTTTGTGGCGAACCCGTTTGCGGTGCCCTTCGATCTGGCGGACGTGAGCACCAGCGGGGGGAGCGGCGTCAAGACGACCGCGCAGATCTACGACCGGACGAAGGGGAGTGGGGGCGGATACACGACCTCCGACGTGACCGGTTCGGGAATGGATCCGGACACGGTGGGTGTGGGGCAGGGCTTCTTTCTGGAGTGCAACACGATCGACGATTGCCCGACGAGCGTGACGCTGTCCTCCAATGGGCGGGTGACGGGCGACCGGTCGGTGGTCGGGTACAAGAGCCGGTCGGAAGGCCTGCCGGAGCGGTTTGCGTCGATGGGCTTTGGGCTCACCGTTGAGCAGGGGGGAGACACCGTGTCGGTCGACCGGGCGGCGGAGGTCGTGTTCTACGAGGAGGCGACCGAGGGGTGGGACCGCTACGACGCGACGAAGCTCGCGCCGTTTGCCAGCGAGTACGCCACGCTGGCGCCGATGAGCCCGGCGGGCGACAGCGTACGGCGGGCGGCGAAGGGGAGTCTGCCGTGGCCGACCACGAGTGAAGCTCTGGAGGTGCCCCTGGAGGTAACGACGGTGGGAGGCGTGTCGGGAACGGCGACCGTGCGGCTGCGGGAGGCCCTTCAGACGGAGGGCTGGCGCGCCGAGGTGGTCGACACGAAGGGGACGACGGACCCGTCCGACGACGAGGCGCATCTGCTTACGGCCGGGGGGAAGGGCTACACCTTTACGCTCGGGAGCGAGAAGAGCCTCGGTGGGAAGGGACAGGGTGGGAAGAGCCTCGATGGAGAGGACCCTGGTGGACAGGAAAACGAGTCGGGGAAGAAGAGCGAGTCGAGGCAGGGGGCGCGGTCGGACACCACCGGCACGCGGCGGGCAGGTGCGCCGGGGGCGCTGAGCCTGACCGAGCGGCTGGGAGAGACGGATCGGGGCCGGAGTGCGGCGGCGCTGGGGAGAGGGGCTGTGCCCGGCGGCCCGGCGGACGAGACGGGAGCGGGGGGGGACGGCGGTGCCGAGGATCATCAGACCGAAGACCGTCAGACTGGAGCCCATCAGGCCAAAGCGAGCGAGGCCAAGGCCGAGGAGGCCCCTTCGACCCGGTTGAGGCTCCGGATCACGCCGTCTCAGTCGGCGCTGCCGGTGGAGCTGGCCGATCTGGCGGCGCGGCAGGACGGGGAGGGGGCGACGATTCAGTGGAAAACCGCGTCGGAGACGAACAACGCGGGCTTTTACGTGGAGCACCGTCGCCTGCCGTCCGACACGACGAGTGCGGGAAAGAATGCGTCCTCGGAGGATAGTGACGCGGAGGACTGGAACCGACTCGGGTTCGTGGAGGGAGCGGGCACGACGACCGAGCCACAGACCTACCGCTACGAAGCCGAGGATCTGGCTTACGGGCGGCATGCCTTCCGTCTCCGTCAGGTGGACACCGACGGGACGGAGACGACGACCGACCGGGTGACGCTGGACCGGCGGTTGAAGGCGGCCTACGCGGTTGAGGCCCCGTACCCGAACCCGACGCGCGGGGAGGCCACGTTGCCGGTTACGGTGCGGGAGGCCCAGGAGGTGACCGTCCGGGTCTACGACGTGCTGGGGCGCCGGGTGCGGACGGTCCGGGCCGGGGAGATGTCCGAGCAAGAAACCCGAACGATTCGCGTGCCGACCGGCGACCTGGCCAGCGGGCAGTACTTCGTCCGCGTGCGAGGGGAATCCTTTTCCGCCACGAAACGGCTCACCGTGGTTCGGTAGCTGATTCCTGTCCTCTGAGGGCGTTTCCGCATTTCTCTACCACAACAGTTCGCGAGCAATGCGCAAGTCAGTGTGTACAGTCGAGAAGGGTTGGTTGAGCCGGGCGTCGACGCGTCGATGGCGGCGGTGGTCCGTCGCTTTGGGAATGATGGTTCTGCTTTGGGGAGTAGGGAACGGGGGAAGTGTCGTGCACGCTCAGCCGAGCCCAGGGTGGGAGCGGCAGGCTTTCGAATCGGATCGGGGAGGCGACCGGTCGACGGGACGGTACGAACGAGAGCGATCGTCCAACTGGCAGCGAGCGCCTCGGTCCGGGGGAGGGACAGGCGTCGATCTTCCGTCGTGGGCCGAACCCTCGAATGCTGGGCGAGGCTACGAAGGGGGGCGGAGAAG
>CAZSBW010000008.1:0-20108 GCA_964604815.1 uncultured Salinivenus sp.
ACTTGGCCGTTCACGATCCGGATGCCTTTGAGCAGATTGTCGACCACGTGATGGATCAGTAGGGGCCGTGTCCTGCTGTGAAGGTCCCCTCGCTCCCCCAATTCCGGCAGACCGAGCACCGGCCGGAGCCCCTTCGTTTCATCTCCCGCCCCCGCTTCGGCGGTCGGCGGGGTTTTTCTATGGTGCCTCTATTTCCACCGATCCGCGCCCACGTCATGCCCGACAAGATTGACGAACTCCACAAGCAGATCGAAGAAGAACCCATCGAGAGTGAAGAGGAGGCCGAGGATTTTCGCATCAAGTACCTCGGCCGCAACCAGGGTGCCATCACGGACCTGTTCGACCGGATCGGGGATCTGCCGCCCGAGGAGCGCCCCGAGTTTGGGAGGCGGGTCAACGCGCTGAAGGACCGGGCCGAGGAGCGGCTCGAAGAGGCGAAGGCGCGGTTCAAGCGAGAAGAGCAAGCGGGCGGCCCCGACATTGACCTCACACTGCCGGGACGTCGCGATTTTCGGGGCTCCACCCATCCGCTCACGCAGACCACCGACGACATCCTGCGCATCCTGCGCGGCCTGGGCTTTTCGACCTACGAGGGGCCGGAGATCGAGACGGACTGGCACAACTTTACGGCTCTTAATTTTCCGCCCGACCACCCGGCGCGGGACATGCAGGACACCTTTTTCCTGAAGGACGCGCCCGAGGGCGACGCCTCATCCACCGACGAGCCGCCGGTGCTGCGCACCCACACCTCACCCGGCCAAATTCGCATTATGCAAGAGCAGGAGCCGCCCATTCGGGTGGCCGTGCCGGGGCGCGTTTACCGCAACGAGGCCATCTCCTACAAGTCCTTCTGCCTCTTCCACCAGGTGGAACTGCTGTACGTGGACGAGGGCGTGACGATGGCCCAGCTTAAGCAGGCCCTGTACAGCCTCGCCCGCGCCCTCTTCGGCGACGACGTGACACTCCGCTTCCGGCCCAGCTACTTCCCCTTCACCGAGCCGAGCGCCGAGGTGGACGTGTGGTGGCAGGATGAGAACGACGAGGACGACGGCCAGTGGATGGAAATTCTAGGCTGCGGCATGGTGCACCCGAACGTCTTCGACGCCGTCGACGTGGATCCGGAGCGGTATACCGGCTACGCCGTGGGCATGGGCGTGGAGCGCATGGCGATGCTCCGCCACGGCATCGACGACATTCGCACCTTCTACGAGAACGACGTCCGCTTCCTAGACCAGTTCTAAGGTCTCGCCGAACCCGGCAGCTGCAAGTCCGATCCATGCAGCAATCGTGTCGGCGTCCCCGGCAGGCTCGATTGCGCGCTCTCGCTGTTCGTGCAGGCAGCCCTTCTCAATTCTGATTGCGAGATCTGGTTGGTAGGGCGGTCTACGGCCGCTCTGTCTCGGCTTCGTATCCATCTTCCAGACGGCTCGGCGGATTCAACTTTGGTTGGCTTTCGACGTCGGGAACGGCGGGAGGCGACTTTCTCCGGGCGGGACCTGAGAAACGAAGGCCAGTTTCCGTCGATCGATTCTCTGCCTGAGGAATACGTGAGGCCCCCTCAAGTAGCGCCAATGGACAAGAACGCGTGAAGGAAATGGTAGGAGCAAAACTCCCGACTGTGCTCCAAAAACGACTCACTTTCTACCATTAACATTTAAAGAAGTGAAAAGCGCTTCCAGATCTAGCGGTATCCGTTATTAAATGAAATGTTTAAAATAGGTTCTCGCAATGTTCTCGTGAAGGAAACACAACAGTGAGGCAACAAGAAGATCACACTCCGGGGAAAACCTTGATCGAAGGGACGGGTAGGTGGTACTCATAATTAGCTGTCGAACGAAATAAAATTACAGATATGATTACCTACCTCGTTCTCGCCACGCTCTGGACGCTCTACATGGGGTTTGAGACCTACGTCTTCACCCGGCCGCAGTCGCGGCCCTACTTCGTTGGATTTTTTATCACGCACATGCTGCTCGCCCCGATCTCGTTCGTCATGTCATTGACGAGCGGCATCCTTCGGGAGCGCATTGAAGCGGCGTACCGCACCGCGTGGAAGTCGAAGGAGTCGTTCCGCCGGAGTGGCCGAAAGAAACTCATCGGCTAATTCTCGTCCCCCGCTCTCGAACAGAGTGGGTAGAGCAGCGGATCCTTGTGTGGTACGAGAGACGACGACCACCGGTCGGCATCATCATCTCCGTACCGGGCGGGCACTTGTTGGCGCGAGAGGCTCCTCGCCATACGTCGGGGGACAGAGACCGAACCTGGGTCTCTGTCCCCCATCGCCGTTTGGCCGGCGGGGCCGTTTCTGGGATGCTGATTGCTCGCTAATCCGTTGCGGAAACGGACGGAGGCGAACGAGTCAGTGTGTCGATCCGAAGAGACCCTCGGTCCACAACGAGCGCCAATCTCCTTCCTGCGACCGTTATTCTTCGGACTGATCGTCTCCCGTGAAGAGGTCCTCGCTCAGATCCGCATTGATCGTAACCGACTCGAGCGTCACCGCACTGGATTTCTCGCCGTCTTGGTAAGTGACGGTCTTGTGCGGAATCATGACGCCGGACACTTTCTTGTAGTTCTCGAGCACCGACATTGCGTCTTTCGGGCCCCTTCGGGTCTTCGCCGTGTACGACATGCGCGCCGGTCGCATCGACTCCGGCTCAAGATACAGCGTGTACGAATCCCCGGCGGGAGGAGACACTGTCAGCGCCCGGTAGGTCGTGCCTTCCACCTCTTCCGTGCCCTGATCCTGCACGGCGAGGCCTTCGTGATCGACGTTGGCCATGAGGTAGGGGATATTGCGCCAGAGCCCGGCCTTCTGTTGTTTTACCTGCTCTGCCGGCATGGCTCGCGATTTCCCGCCCATCTTTTGCATTCCGTCGTCTCCGTTGATCATCATGACCATCGTCCCTCGGGGCGTGTTAATCTCGGCCCGTAACTGATCGGGGAAGGACTGAACCGTCGTCAGGTCCATCTCCATCTTTTGACCGCCTTGCGACACGGAGCGCATGCCTTTCGCTCGGATGTTCTCGATTTCTGCGAAGGCGTCTCCCCCAAGCGCACTACGCGCCTTCTTCAGGGCCTTCATTCCCGCCGCCTTCGCCTCCGCCGACATGGGCTGCTGCTCCGTCTTTTCGCCCGGGGGACTCGTCGGGATCGAGATGTCGATCTCGTTGACTGATCCGTCTTCCGTGAGCGTCGAGAGGGACTGGCTGAAGTCCTCTTTCTTGCCGACGATCAGGATGTGCGCCTCTTCAGGATGGAGGTACTTCTTCGCTACCGACAGCACGTCGTCGGCCGTCACGTCCTCGATGTTTTCCTTCGTTTGCTGAAGGAAGTCCGCCGGATAGTCGTAGTACTCGTACGTCATTCGGCGGTCCAGAATTTCGCGCTCCGTGTCGAAGTTGAACACGAAGGAGTTGAGGTAGCTGTCCTTGGCGAGGCTGAGTTCCTCGTCCGTGGGCGGCTTTTCCTTCATGCGCTTTACCTCGGTCGTCACAGCATTGGTGGCTTCCACCGTGGTCGGGCTCTTCGAGAACACGCCGGCAAAGAAGCGCCCCGGGCGATTGTAATTGGCGCTGTACTGGCCAAAGACGGAGTAGGCCAGCCCCTTCTCCTTACGCACCTGCTGGAAGAGCCGTCCCGAGAATCCGCCGCTGAGCACCTCGTTCATGACGGTGACCGGGGCGTAGTCGTCGCTCTTCCGAGTAATCTCCCCCGGATGGCCCATGAAGACGGTGCTCTGGTTGACATCGCTCTTCTGAACGAAGTTGACCGAATGCTTGCGCGTTCCCTCCGGCTTCGGGGGCGTTGGGCTCTCAGCGTCCGCCTCGGCCTCCCAATCCCCAAACTGCTCGAGGATCTTCTCCTCCATCTCGTCGGCGTCAAAGTCGCCCCACACGCTCAGGATGACGTTGCTCGGGTGGACGTATTGCTCGTGGAAATCCACCAGGTCCTGCCGTTCAATCCGGTCGATGGTGTAGTACTCTTCCGTACGGGCGTAGGGACTGTCCTCGCCGTAGAGAATCTTGTCGAACTCGCGGGACGCGATTTGGCGGGCGTTGTCGTTGCGCCGCGAGATTTGTGACTTCTCCTGGCTCTTCGCTTGCTGAATCTTCTCCTCGGCGAAGGCAGGATTGCGCAGAACCCGGGCAAACACCGGAAGCACCGTGTCTACGTTGTCGGATAGGGTGGACATGTAGGCCGAGCCGGACGTTTCGCCAATGTTGGTTTCGACGGTGGCGCCCAGGTTTTCGAGCACCGTGTTCACGCTGTCCGGCGACATCGATTCGGTGCCCCCCGTTCGCATGACGGTGCCGGTCACGGAGGCGAGCCCGCGCTTCTTCGCCGGCTCGTACACCGATCCCGCGCTGATGCGGGCCTCGGCGTTGACCGTCGGGAGCTCGTGGTCTTCCAGCAGAAACACAGTCATTCCGTTGTCGAGCTCGACGCGCTCCGGATCCGGAACCTCAAAGTCGCGGAGGTCCGGAAAGGTGAGCTCGTTTACGTCGTAGTCGGCCGTGCGAATCTCGTCGCCCTTCTTTTGAGCGAAGGCCGGTTGGGCAATAAGGCCCACGAGGAGCAGGGCGGCGAGGGTGACCGGAACGGAGGCAAGTCGGAGAAAGCGATTCATCGTAAGAGACATCGGTTTCGACTGAGCGTTACGTGCAAAGGGGAGGGGGAGTGCTGGAGAGCAACGTCAGTTCGCAGAGGCCGTCGTCTTGCTCTCGTTCTTTTTCTTCGTCTTGATCATAGCGACGGTCCGATTGCTGCGCTTGAACTTTTCCTTCGCCACGCGCTGCACGTCCTCCACCGTCACGGCTTCCAGTTCTTCC
Source organism: uncultured Salinivenus sp. (assembly GCA_964604815.1). GTDB lineage: Bacteria > Bacteroidota > Rhodothermia > Rhodothermales > Salinibacteraceae > Salinibacter. Next base: position 4,833 of record CAZSBW010000008.1, read on the forward strand.
AACTCGCGAAAGACGTTGCGCCAGTCGCCGGTCAACGTCTTCTTCTGTGCAAACTGGATGGCCAGGCCGAGATTCGAGTCCAGCTCTCCGATCAGATCACTCCGAGCCCGCGTTTTCGCTCGCTCCAGCTCTTCCTGCGTGATGCCTTCGTTCGCAATTTTGTCCAGTTCCTCGTAGACGATGTGTTCGACGCTGTCGGGGGAGACGCCTCGGTTGGGAAAGGTAAAGATGCTGAAGAGGCTTTCATATTTGTTCCCGGGGAAGCTCGGGATGGCCTGCACCTGAAGCGCCTTCTCGGTCTCAACGAGGCGCTTGTGGAGGCGACTCGTGCGCCCGCCCGTGAGCACGTCCTCTAAAACGCCGTACACCGGGTCATTTTCGCTGTGCATGTTTCCTCGATGGTACCCGATGAGCACGGCCGGCTGGCTCTGCTCGCGAACGACCACGCGGCGCTCTCCAATCTGCTCCGGCTCCTCGGTCGTGATCGGAAGGGGGCGCTCGCCTTCCGGCAGCCGACTAAAGTACTGCTCGGCGAGCTCTTTCACCCGATCCGGGTCCACGTCGCCCGAGATGCCAATCGTAAGATTGCTTGCGTTGTAGTATTTCTCGAAGAACTGCTCCGCGTCGGTTCGCGACAGATTCTTGATGTCCGACATGTGACCGATCGTCGGATTGCCGTACGGGTGCGCCTTGAAGGCCGTGGTGATAAACTCTTCAACGAGGCGGCCAACGGGGCTCGACTCGCTTCCCCGCCGCTCTTCCATCACCACGTCGCGCTCGGTGTAAAACTCGCGGAGCACCGGATTCGTGAAGCGATCCGATCCCAGCGCAAAGAAGAGCTCGAGCTTGTTGGCCGGGAGGCTGTACAGGTACACCGTCTGATCGGAAGAGGTGTAGGCATTGAGGTCCGACACCCCGTTTCGCTCGAGGATGTTCTCGAACTCGCCGTCCTTGATGTGCGACTCGGCCTCTTCCTGCGCCTCTTCGAATTGCTTTTCGAGCTTTGCGATGCGGCTCGAATCCGCCTGCGGTCCTTTCGCCTGTTCGCGGCGGAGCTTGAGGTAGATTTCCTCCTGCCGCCGGAGGGCGTCCATCTCCTTCTCAATGTTCTTGGTGCCGATGGTGGTTGAGCCCTTGAAGGCCATGTGCTCGAACATGTGGGCGATGCCCGTCTTCCCTTCCGGCTCGTCCACCGAGCCGACGTCGGCGTACGTCGCGAACGACACGACGGGCGCGTCGTGGCGCTCGATCACGACGAAGTCCAGGCCGTTGTCGAGCGTAAAGGTTGTGACCTTCTTCTCAAATTCTGAGAGCAGGTCCTGCTGTGCCTGGGCAGGGGGCACCGCGAGGGCGAGGAACAGGAGCACGATCCCGAGCCACCGCACACCCTGGACGCTTCGTAGTCGAGGCGAAGTGATAGACATAGACCGCGTGAGTTTGGTAATCGGAGAACTCGCTCTTTTTATTTATTTCCAACTATAAGTGTATTGTAGCATCCCCTTTTGCGAAAGGGGCACTTATCGTCTTTCTACAAAAATTTATTCCATCGATGGACACTGTCGAGGTCACGCTCTCGGTGCCGGAATTGGAACACGACCGGTACGTCGGCCTGCTGGACGACCGGGCCACGGGATTCCTTCAGACCGACGCCGAACTGACGGCGTACGTTCCCGTCGAAGAGTGGTCCGGAACCGTGCGCGAACGGCTCGCCTCGCGCCTGCGCGCTGACGGCTACGGCGAGGCGATCACCGTTCGCCATCTGGACGATCGAAACTGGAATGCGGTGTGGGAAGAGTCGATCGCGCCGGTGCGGGTCGGCCCCTTTCTTCTCTGCGGCCGCTCGACGGTCGTTCCGGCCGAGCATGCCGACGCCACCCCCCTCCGCATCGATCCCAAGATGAGTTTCGGCACTGGACACCACGCCAGCACGCGGCTCGCGCTCCAACTGCTGGTCGACGCCGTCGGCGACGACGACCGGGTCGTGGACGTGGGCACCGGCACCGGTGTGCTCGCCATCGCCGCCTGTCGGTTGGGGGCACAGTCCGTGCTCGCGGTGGACAATAAGCCGAAGGTGGTGACCAACGCTCGGGAAAACGTGGCGGTGAATGAGGTGGACGACTGCGTGACGGTTCAGGAGGGCTCCATTGACGTGGTGCCGGATGCGCCCGTCGATGTCATTGCCGCTAACATTACGCGAGACACGCTCCTCGACCTGCTTCCTGTCTTCCGCACCCGGCTGGATGACGGCGGTACGCTCATCCTCTCCGGCCTCCTCACGTGCGACCGCTCCCAGATGCGGGCGGCCCTTCGCGATCAGGCCCTCGCCCCCGACGACGAGGGGACAGAAAACGGCTGGTGGGCCGTCCGGGCAACGTCTATCGAAGCGACTCATTGAGTCACTTTTCCCTCTTCATCCATTCCACGCTGGTCTTCGCCCTGGGAATTGCATCCCTGTCGCGGAACGGAAGCACGCCTCGCGCCCTCGCGCTGATCCGAACCCGCCTCGCTATGCCCTTCGCCACCATCGACGTTGGCACCAATACGGCTCAGCTTCTCGTGGTCGAGCACGACGGAGCGTCTCTTCGTCGGCTGCACGCCGCCGAGCGGTTCGTGCGTCTCGGGGAGGACGTAGACGCCAGCGGTCGGATTGGGACAGCCGCCCAGGAGCGGCTGCTCGCTACCCTCCGCGACCACAAGCAGGCTGCCCAGGCGCACGGCGCCGAGCAAATCGTGGGGGGCGGCACGAGCGCCCTTCGCGACGCCGCCAACCGACGGGCGGTGCTCGATCGCGTGCAGCGCGAGCTGAACGTGTCCATCGAGGTGCTGTCCGGGCGGGAGGAGGCGGCGTGGAGCTTCGCTGCGGCCTGCTCGGCGTTCGATGAGCTCACCGGCCCGTGTCTGGTCATCGACGTCGGGGGGGGATCCACCGAGCTCGTGGTCGGACACGACCCGTCGGCCCATCGTCCCAACTACCCGTCCGCCATCGTCGATCGGGCGAGCCTGAACGTCGGCTGCGTGCGCCTGACGGAGCGCTGCTTCGACGACCAGCCTCCTCCGTCCGACGCGGTCGAACAGGCCACGCGCCTCATCGACGACGCCCTCGCCGACACCGGCTTCCCTCCTGTCCGGGACCCAACCGTCATCGGAACGGCGGGCACCGCCACCGCCCTCGCCCTCGTTCACCTGGGGCCCAGCAGCACTCGGGATGCCCTCCACGGCGGGGGCTTCACGCTCACTCACGCCGACGTACGACACTGGCGCGAGAGGCTCCTTACACTCACGGTTGACGAAATTCTTGACCTTCATCCGGAGGCGATGGCGGGCCGTGCAGACGTGTTCTCGGTCGGCGTCCTTCTCCTCGACCGTTTTCTGAGTTACTACGACCGAGAGGCCCTTCGGGTGAGCCCCTACGAGCTTCGACACGGCCTTGCCCTTCGCACGCTTACCGGTCTGTGAGGAGGGGCGAGAGGACCGTTTCAGGAGGCAGGCGCGCCCTCGTTTGCGTTTCCGTTGCCGCTGTAATCGTCAAGTTCGAGGGTCAACTCGTCCCGGTAGGCCCGGTAGGCCGTCGCCAAGATGGCCGTGAGGGGAACGGCAATGAGAAGGCCGAACACGCCCAGAAACGTCCCGAAGGTCAGCAGAGAGAACAAGATCAGGACGGGATGGAGCCCCACCTGATATCCCAGAATGTTGGGCGTAAGCACGCTCTGCTCGAGAAAGCTTTCACCGAGGAGCACGACGAGAACGATCCCGGCTTTGATCCATCCACTGAGCACAAAGGCCAGAAGCGAGCCCAGAATCATCGTGATGATGGCCCCGAGCTGCGGAATGAAATTGAGGATTCCAGACATCAACCCAATGAGCAGCCAGAAGGGAACGTCGAGCAGAAAGAGGAGCATCGAAACGTTGAAGGCGGCAATGGAGCTAATCGCGAGCTGGCCCCGGAGATAGTGTCCGACGATGCTTCCGGCCCGGATCAGGTAGTCTCGTTTCCCGCCGGCCGTCGGAAAGAGCTCGACGAGTCCTTCCTGGAGGTCGGGGTAGTCCCGAAGGGTGTAGAACAGCAACACGGGCACGAGGGCCAGCACGGTGACCACGCCGAGCACCGACCCGAGCGACGACGCCAGATCTTCGACGGCGCCCGGCAATCGGCGCGCTTGTTGCTGCACGAGCGTCTGGATTTGCCGGAGGGCTTCCTGCTTTTCGATGAGGCCGGTGCTTTCGAGCGTGTCGAAGAGCGTCGTGGCGGCCAGCCAGGAACGCAGCCCCTCCATGCCGTCGATCAGGCGATCGGACAGCCCCTCGATCTGTCCCGCCACGTTAGGGGCAAGGATGAGGATGACGAGGGCGAAGGTGCCGACGGCAAGGATGGTGATGAGGAGCGACGAGACCCAGCGCGGCATCCGAAGCCGCTCCTTGAGGTGCGCGACGATTGGATTGAGTAGATAGGCGAGCAGGTACACTGCGACGAACGGGATGAGGATGCCGCTGATCTTGTCGATTGTCCACAGCAGCAGCAGTACGCCGCCCGAGATGAGGAGGGCGCGGGCCGCTTTCTGGCGGCGAAGGGGCCAGAGCAGAAGGGCCCCGGCCAGTCCCACGAGCGGGGGGTTGAGAAAGCTTCCCTCCTGGCTGGGGATCTGCATCTGGTAGAGCAGCGCCAGGAAGAGCACGACGCCGCCTGCGATGAGAACAGTCTCGAACGCCGTAATGCGCTCGAAGACCGACTGGGAGAGATCATTGTCGCTCGGCGTCGGAGACGGGTCGGGGGCGGCGGACGGCCCCGACGCCGCGTCCGGCGGGTCTGGGCGCTGCGAGGAGGGAGGGCCGGACTGAGACGACATACGCGAGTCGATTCGAACTGCCGGGGCACCGATCGCTGAAGCAGAGGGCTCTTCATTCGGCCAAGACTTCAACTGCTGCTGAGGGGCTGGGTTCGGGAGAGCACGCCGACCCGAACCGACGGGCGACGTTGCCGACGCGCAAATCGATCTCTGAGAACGCGTTGTGCTCTGCGTGGATGACATGTGTAACCGGCTCTAACTCCCAGAAACAGCCCTCATCGTCGCTCCTGGACATCTGTGTAGGGTTATGTGATTACTGATCCGTGCGTGGGTAGGTAAAAAACTCTTTCCGTAAGAGGAAGACCGTGTTGTGTTATCAGCGGGGATCGTTTTTAAAAACCCATTCACGTATCAGTAACCGCGGGACGTTGTTGCTCGCTTCGTGAGTTCCTTCTCCCCTTCCGGAGTGGGCCTCCCCACGTAGGGCCGGACCAGAAAGAGCCAGAGCTGCCCGTCCTGGAAGCCCAGTTCCACGTTGTAGGACCCGTCCGAGGCGATGCCGGGCACCGAGGGCAGGCGCTCGCGCAGCGTGCGGGCGAGGAGCGGTGACGGGGCCCATGGAGGGTGTGGCGGATGCGGATACGACGAGGGCTCAGTAGCACAGCACTCGTTCGTAGGGGGGCCTGCCGAAACGTTTCAGCCGCGCCCGTCGCCCGGGCGCTCCGGTGTAGGAGACGGCCATTGGACCAGGAAGGGTTGCCCTCACGCCCTGTCCGGTTCGTGCGGACGCGCGGAAGCATAGATAGAAAGCACCCTCGTCCGCACGTCCTGGCCTCCCCGCCTTCAGGCCTCTGGGCACTGCCACTGTATCCCTGCCTCTCGGCATCGAACGGCGCCGTTTCCGAGGCGGGGTCATGCAGCCGACGCCGGCTCCGGCCAGTGAAACGTGATCGGCGCGTCGACGTCCGGGTGGAGGCTCTCGTCGACCGGGCAGTGGCGGGCGGCCCGCTCCAGGCGGTCCCGGGTCTGTTCGTCGAGAGCGACCGGCATCGTCACCTCCGTCTTCAGCGCGTCGATGCGGCGGGGGTTGGACGCCATTTCCTTCTCGACACTGATCTCGATGCCCGTCAGGTCGAGGTCGTGCTTTTCGGCCTGGATGCCGAGGATGGTGGCGATGCACGTGCCCAGCGCCGTGGCAACCAGGTCGGTGGGGGAGAAGGAGCGGCCCTCGCCGTGGTTGTCCTCGGGGGCGTCGGTGGTGAGGGTGACGCCGGAGGGCACGTGCTCGGCCTCGCACTGAAGGTCGCCGAGGTAGTCGGTGTTGATTTGGACCATAGAAGGGTTGGCAGGTGGGAAGGTTGGAAGGTTGAAGGTGGGAAGATCCTTATGGGGTTGAGAATACCTCGTCGACGTCGACTTCGATCTCGGTCACTGGGTCGGTCACGGTGCCCCGGTCGTGGGTGGTCGACTCCATGTTCTCGGTGAAGACGGTGAGGGTGCGGAGCGGGGGCTGCACCAGCCAGCAGGATCGGACGCCCTGCTCGGTCAGAACCCGAACCTTGTCGACGAGGTCCTGGACGCTCTGAGGGGGCGAGACGATCTCGACGGCGAGGAGGGGCGGCTCCCTCACGCGAGTCTCGTCCTGGAGAAAGTTGACCTCCAGATCCTCGTAGACGGAAAGATCGGGGGTCATCTCCTTGTCGTCGAGCTCCAGCGTCAGTTCGCTCAACACCTGAAGCCGGGGGCGATATTGCAGGAGGATGCCCGTAAGATTGGTCTGGACGAGGCTGTGGAGTTTGCTGGGCATGGGCTTGCCGCGCTCGCGTTGGTAGTCGGAAATGGGTTTGTCGGTCTGCATGGGCTCGGCCAGGAAAAGGAAAGAGAGGGCGAGTGCTCCGGTCGGTCTTACTGATACGTGAATGGGTTTCTAAAGACGATCTCCACTGATAGCATAGCACGGTTCTCCTCGCACGGAGAGTACTATTTATCTACCCGTGCACGGATCAGTATGCACGGAGAGGTGAAGAAGTGTCCAAACGCTAGACCGTGGAAAAGATTGAAGGTTGGAAGGTGAGAAGGTTTTTCGGACTGAACGGGAAGCTCGCCCCATCAGGTTCGGCTCCGTCTGAACGAGGACCGCTCCGCCCTGTCCTCCCTTTCTCACATTCGCCCGCTCTCCCCCTCCCCCACGCGCTACACCCGCTCTGCCACCTGCTCCGCCACGTGCGTCGCGAGCAGCATGACGGTTTCGTAGGGGTTTACCTTCACGGAGGTGGGGAAGAGGGAGGCGTCGGCCACGTAGACCGAGTCGAGCCCGTGGAGGCGGCCGTCGGGGGCGACGACCGACTCGGTCGGGTCCGTGCCCATCCGCGCCCCGCCCTGGGGATGCGCGCTGGAGAGGGGGCTTTGGTGGAAGTTGAGCGTGTCGGGTGTGATGAGCGCGTCGAGCCGGTCGGCGTCGGCGGGGGTGAGCACGTCTTTTCGGCTTCCTGGAAACATCATCTCGGTGCAGCCGGCGGCCATAAAAATTCGGGCGCTGCGGCGGAGGCCCTTCGCGAGGGCCGGGCGCACGGGATCGGGCACCGTGTAGTCGAGGACGGGATCGCCCGCGCGGTCCGTCGTGACGCGGTTGTCGGCGCGGGCCGGGTCGTCGGCCAGGAGGAGGATCGACGTCATTTGATCGTAGCGGCGCATGAAGCGCTCGTGCTCGGCCCCGAAGCCGGGCAGGTTCTTGGCCGTCACGCCGGGGTAGTAGAAGGACGTTTCCAGGTAGTAGCCCTCGCTCTCCGAAAATTCGTCCACGTACCACGTCTTCGGGAAGCCTCGGTAGTTTTCGATTTTCTCCGGGTAAATGGCGTTGACGTTGTAGGTGGGGTGGAGCGTGAGGAAGCGGCCCACGGCGTCGTTCTGCCGTCCGAGGCCGTCCTGCGAGCGCTGCAGGAGGGCGGGGGTGTTGAGCGCCCCAGCGGCCACGACAATCGCGTCGGCGGAGATGTGGTGGTCGCCCGTCGGCACCACGTTCGGCGCGGTGCGCGGCGGGGGCTCCCGCACGGTGAAGTGGACCGTATCCCGCGTGATGCGGTCGGCCCACGCGTTGTGGACGACCTGCACGCCCCGGTCGGCGGCGCGGGGCAGTTGCACCTCGAGGGTCCCCTGCTTGGCGCCGGTCCGGCACCCCAGGTTGCAGAAGCCCAGCTCCTCGCAGCCGTCGAGGTTGAGGCGCAGGCGCTTGGCGGGAATGCCCAGCTCGTCGCAGGCCTCTTTGAAGAGCCGATTGTTGTCGTTGTCCCAGTCGCGCGGGAGCGGGTGCACGTTGAGGTCGTCCTCGATGGCGTCGAGCGTGCCGTCGACGAACTCGTCGGTCAGGAAGTCGAGGCCGAACTGAGTGCGCCAGTGCTCGATCACGCGGGCGGGCGGGCGGAAGGAGACGCCGGTGTAGACGACCGTGCTGCCGCCCACGGCGCTCGCCGCCGCCAGGTTCACGGTGAGATTTTTGGACGGCTTCGCGCCCCGGTGGAAGAAGAGGCGCCCCATGTCGCGCTCCGTCTCGGTGAACTGGTCGTGGCGCCAGAGCGGCCCGCCCTCCAGCACCAGCACGTCGGCGTCGGGGGACTCGCGGCTCACCACGTCGGCCACGGTGCCCCCACCCGCCCCGGAGCCGATGATAACGACGTCGTAGTGGGCCTGATGCGGCATGCTCTTGAATGAAAGCGGTGGGATGGGGATGCGACGATGTGCTCTGGACCGATGGAACGTGATACGTGATGCGTGACGCGTGATGTCGGGCTGCCCTTCTTCCCTTCACGCATCACGAATCACGCATTACGAGATTTAGGCACCCCGAATCAGGAAGGCTCCGAATCCAGTCCTTGGCCCTCCCCAATCGTCGGCCCGGCATACCCGATGGCGTCCCACATCCGCGGCTCCGTGTAGGTCGCGTTCAGCACGAGGGAGCGGAGGCCCCCGAAGCCGGCCTGGAGACGCGCAATTCGTACATCCGCGAGCCAGCGACAGAGGGCGGTGCGCCGGTCGGGGGCGAGTGCCGCGAACGACTGGCCGTAGCGCAGCCAACTGAGCCCATCGAGGGCCCGCACGAGCAGGGCGATCTTCGTTCGCGTCCCGGCCGGCAGGTCGCCGTAGACGTAGAGGAAGTTGCTGTAGATCCGGCGCAACTGAGCGCGGTCGCCCTGGAGCGACGGTGTGAGCGTCGCGGCGAGGGCCTGGATGGTGGGCTCGGACGGCGGGGACATGGAGGGGGTGGAAGAAAAAGAAATCAGGAGGGTTCTCTCTTATGAAGAGACCGGCTTCGTGATCGGAGCGGTCACGAGCAGGACAAGCACCACTCGATTCAAGTCTCGTCTGCAATTGCTTTCGGTGAAAGCGCTTGCAGTTTGGATGGCTCGTCATTTTTATGGAGGTATCGCCTTCGTTTTCGTACTCGTCCCTCCCTGCCCATGGAAACCTCCGTGACTTCCCCCAGCGACAAAGACGACGCACTTGGCTTCTTCGGCCAAGTGAACCGCATGTTTGGTGCCGCCGCCGAGCACACCGATCACAAGCTTGGCGTGCTTTACCAGATTCGAGCGTGCGACAACATTATCCGCTTCGAGTTCCCGATCAAGCGAGACGACGGCACCATTCAGGTCATCCGCGGATACCGGGCCGAGCACAGCCATCACATGGAGCCGACAAAGGGAGGCATCCGCTACGCCCCAAACGTGAACGTGGACGAGGTGATGGCGCTCTCGGCGTTGATGAGTTACAAGTGCGCCATCGTCGACGTCCCTTTCGGCGGAGCGAAGGGCGGAGTGTGCATCGACGCGCGCAACTACTCGGAGGCCGAATTGGAGCGCATCACGCGACGCTACGCGTTCGAGTTGGCCCGAAAAGACTTTATCGGTGCGGGGACGGACGTACCTGCTCCCGATTACGGTACCAGCGAGCGTGAGATGGCCTGGATCGTGGACACCTTCACCCAAATTGGCAGTGACGATTTGAATGCGCTGGCTTGCGTTACGGGCAAGCCCGTGGGGCAGGGGGGCGTGCGGGGGCGCACCGAGGCGACCGGGCGGGGCGTGTACTACGGCATTCGGGAGGCCTGCAGCTACAAGAAAGACATGGAGCGCCTTGGCCTCGGGCCCGGTCTGGAAGACAAAGACATTGTCGTTCAGGGACTGGGGAATGTGGGCTACCACGCCGCACGGATTCTGGAAGACGAAGGCGGGGCCAATATCGTCGGGATCGCCGAAATTGAAGGAGCCATCTACGATCCCGACGGACTGCACGTTGACGACGTAGTGGCGCACCGCAAAAACACCGGCTCCATCCTCGACTATCCGGGGGCTGAAGACATCGAGACCTCAGCGAAAGCGTTGGAGCTGCCGTGTGACATCCTCCTCCCAGCGGCGCTGGAGGGCGTCATCACCGCCGACAATGCCCCGCGCATCAAGGCCAGCATCATCGCCGAAGCCGCCAATGGACCCGTGACCTCACAGGCCGACGACATCCTACGGAACCGCGACCTCCTCGTGATTCCGGACGTGTACCTCAACGCAGGAGGCGTAACGGTGTCGTACTTTGAATGGCTGCGCAACCTCTCCCACGTGCGCCACGGTCGGATGAGCCGGCGCTTTGAGGAACGAAACGCCACCCGGATTCTGCGGGCCGTCGATGAACTCACCGCCGAAGACTTTGATGAAGAGCTATTCGGGGACCTCATCGAGCAGATTGGCTTTGGGGCCGGCGAGCGAGACCTCGTACGGTCGGGGCTTGAGGACACCATGACTCATGCCTACGACGAGATTCGGGCGCTGCGGGAGGAGAAGGGGGTCGACATGCGAATAGCTGCCTTTATCAATGCCATCGAGAAGATCGCCAAGTCGTACGAACGCATGGGCATCTTTCCGTAACCTTCGGTCAGTGGGGATCAATGAGGAATCACAGAGGCGTCTTTCCCGTCGAGTGCCCGTCTGTGAGGGCAGTGTCAGCCGAATCGGGAGGGGTTTGCAGGGCAATCGCATCAACTACGGAAACGTCCTACACCGTCGCTCTAGGACATCCGAGATGTCCAACCTTGACTCAGAGCCTATCCAACCGGACAAAGAGGCCATATCGGTCGGATGGATGGGCTCCAAATCAAGTTTGGAGCGACGAAGGGAGTGGTTTCGTGACTGAAAAGTCAGATTCGAGCAGCGGTTTCGGGGAAAAACCGTTGATGCGATTGCCGTGGGAGGGGTTTGGGGTTGACAGACATTGACGCCTTGACTTTATTTCCTTTAACGTTTCTCCACATAACGAAATCATTGGAGCAACTGCGTTATGCACACGCTACGTCGCTTTCTCGTTTTGACGATTGTGCTCCTTCTCGTGGGGCCGGCCGGGGCTTGGGGGCAGCTTCCGTCCAATGAACTGGAAGGGACGTGGAAGATGGTCAAGCAGGAGCGCGTCTATCCGGACTCGACAGTCGACTACAGCGACCAATGGGGACCCGGCTTCAAAATACTCAACTCGACCCATTTCTCCTGGGGGCGGGAAACCCAAGATGGGGACGTGCTCGCAGGGGGCGGTTGGTACGAGTACCATCCCGAGAAAAACGTGTACGTCGAGCACATCCAGTACCACTCCGATCAGGCGTTGGCCGGTCAGACGCTCAAGTTCACGGCGGAGGTGGAGGGAGACACGTGGGTCCACGTCGGGGAGGTGGGCGAGTACAAGCTCCGTGAGGTCTGGAAGCGGGTCGATCCTGCGACGGTTAGGGAGTCGGAATCGGGCGCGGCGAGTTCAGCCTCGAGTTCGGAGGAGAAGTGAGAGTTCTTCGAGCAATCAGCGCGCGGTCCTTCGTCCCCACCGTGTTTCCCTGTTGGCCGGGCGCTTACTCGACGATCGGCTCCGAGCGTTCCCGAGCGTCGTGGAGGCAGGATGCGATGAGATTTCGTTTTGAGAAGTCCCCCCCGGACACCCAGTAGAGCAGGCCCTCGCGTCCCAGAATCTCGTCGGTAATCTGCGGCACCGCCAGCTTGTCGTAGCGGTAGCGCCGTTGCACGACCCCGCAGAGCGCCTCCATGTACTTGACCTTTTCGCTGAGTGCGCGACGCCCATTTTCCACCACGCCCCGATGGGCGCAGAAGACAGTGTCGAAGTCGTGCTCCAGCACGTCGTGAATGCTCTCAATGAGGCGGGGCACGTCTTCATCGAAGCGAAGGTACTGCGGCCGCGGGGTAATGTAGAGGTCGGCCGCAAAGAGGAGACCGTGGTTCTCGGCGAGGTAGCACACCATGTCGTCGGCGTGGCCGGGCGCCGGAAGGGAGCGAAGCGTCGTCCCGTCGGCCAGGGGGAGCGTGTCGGGCACCGGCGTGGCCTCGATGGGACGCGGGCGGCCCCACACGATCCAACGGTAGGTTTCCAGGGGAAATCCGTCGCGCAGCCGATCCAGGCTCGCCTCCGGGGCGTAGACGGGCACGTCGAGAAGCTCCTGGAGGCGCGCCGCATTGCCCGCGTGGTCCTCGTGGTGGTGTGTGACGAGCACGCGATCGATGCCGTGCTCGTCGTCCTGCTCGATGACGAAGCGCCGCACGGCGCGCCACTGATTCGGCGGCCCAGTGTCAATGAGGGTCCGCCCGATCCGGTAACAGGTTGCCATCAACCCCGAACGAAAGCCGTAGCGTCCGGCCCGGAGGCCCTCGACCGGTCCGTATGTGAGTCGCTCGCTGCTCATGTGAGCTACCGATTGGCAAGGAGCCGATCAGGGGGTAAACCGCCGAATCTGCCTTCGAACGATGCTGAGGCGGATTCACTCTTTGCACGTCTAGTTCAGAATGCCCTCAGCGCCTGCAAACACCGATTCAACGCACCCCCTGATTCGCATAAGGAATCTCGGAATGGAGCTGGGTCGCTTCGTGCCGAGTGCACCGTCCGTATATGTACGAAATATGTGTCTCATTGTCTAGCCGCCGGGGTGTATTTGTCGTCAAGCAGACGGGCCGCGCCGAAACGTGCCCGCTCAGGCAGCGCGCGTGGCTGCGTGATCGGCGATGGCGCTGGCGACCGTGTCCACCTCGTCGGTAACGTGGAGCTCGTCGGCGTAGGGCGTGTCCTCGGCCAGGGTTTGGAGGAGCGGATAGACCGGCTTTTCCTCCGTCCAGTAGGTTTCGTCAAAAAAGACCATGGGGCTGGCCGCGCCGAACGTTTCGTAGTGGTTCTGGGCCGCGTCCATGAACACCTCCTGAATGGTGCCGGCGCTGCCGGGCGCGTAGATGACCCCGTACGTGGCGATGGCGAGAAGCCCGTCCTCCCGGATGCTGTTGGCGAAGTATTTGGCCACGTGGGTGGGGAAGAGGTTGGAGGGCTCGTGGCCGTAGAACCAGGTAGGCACGGCGAGGCTTTCGGTGCGGTCGGGAAAGCGTTCGCGGACGGCCATCGCGCGGTCTATGTAGCGCTCGTCCTCGTAGTGCGGCGCGACAGCGAGTGTGTCTACGGCGTCGTTAACCGCCTCGGCCTCGTACGCGGCGAGGGCGGCGCCGAGATTGGCCGCCTCCATCGCGCCGGGCCCGCCGCCGGTGGCCACGAGGAAGTTCTGCCGCGCCAGCCGCCAGCCGATGCGAGCTACTTGCCGGTACGCGTCGGCGTCGCGCGCAAGCTGGTGCCCGCCCATCACCCCGACGACGCGAGGAGACGGCTCATCGTTCGGATTCAAAAGGTCACGAAGGGCGTCGTCGACGGCGTGGTCGTGGATGCGGAAAGCCAGGGCATCCATCACGGGTGCGTCGCGGCCGTCGAGCTGGCGCTGCTGGAAGTACTCGTAGATCTGGGCGTCGACGGTTTCGGTGCGCGTCTCGGGCCGGCCGCGCTCGTAGCCGTCCATCAGTTCGTCGGGCGTATAGAGCGACGAGCGGTAGGGATTGAACGGGACGCCCACGAAGGCGGGAAAGACCGTGCCGCCGGTGTTGTGGACGTGGTCTTCGGCGGTCTGCGTGAGGCGGCAGCCCAGGAAGCAGGCATCCTCGGCCGGAACGGACTTCACTGCTGCTTCCGCTTCGTCATCGGTCAGGTCCAGTCCCTGCACCACGACCTCCGTCAACGTCCCGTTGGTCTCGATGTGGCGAAGAAGTTCGTTGATGGATTCGATTTCGGTGAGGTGCGTGGGGCAGCATTCGTACATCGGCGTTCGACGTTGGTCAGAATTGTTGGAGAATGCCGTCAGTTTGAAAGGGACTGCTTCCCGCTGGGGATGTGTCGCGTTCCGGGTTGAAGGTTGGGCGTGGGTTTCATCGCGGCGGGGTGCCTGTTTTCAGGAGTGCGAGCGTCCAGCCCGAAAGCGCGGGATCGAGCGGCGCGGGTGCGTGGGGCAGACGTGGGGTTCGTTACATGCTCCCGAAGGAAAGACGGGATCAGAATGGATCGCCCCACTCGAAATCGTCGAGGTCGGTCCACTCGCCGTCCGTCTCGTCTTCGTCGCCGTCGGTCGACGGGCCGTTCGACGCGTCCTCGGCGCTATAATCCGTGGTGGCCGCGATGTCGGCGAGGACGGTGTCGCGGACCTCCGTGACGTGTTCTTTGGCGGTCTTCAGCGCGGTGAGCGGCCACTCGTTGCGGCCCTCCGTCTCGTCGTCGTGGTCCACGGCGGCGTTGACACGACGGTTGAGCGCACGGATCACGACCTCGACGTTGCTCTGCTCGTCGCCCTGCCCCACGGCGCCAACGAGGTCGTCGCCCTCCGGAATGCCGAGGCGATGGAGAATTGTGCCGGCGGCGCGCTTGACCGCGTGGTTGAGGATTTTCCGGTAGGCGTGCCGCTCGCGGGCCGGGCGGTTGGGCGGAGGCGGCAGGTCCTCGTCGCCCAGCGGCTGGTTGAGGGCCGCGATCTCTTGCTTAATGTCATCGGCGTCGGGCACGTCGAGTCCCTTCTCCTCGAGCGCGCCGAGCGCTTCTTCCATATCCTGGAGGTGCTCCTTTGCCTCCTCGGCGTCTTCGCCCTCCACCGGCAGATAAGCGTCTACGTCGAAGCCCTCGATTTCCTCGTTCGTGACGGTGGCCGGGTCGTTGCTGCCCCGCTGTGTGGACGCGTCGTCGGCGCGCTCCTCGTCCGGTTCGTCGTCGTGCACCCGGGCCCATTCGTCGAGATCGGCCAGGACCTGCGCCTCCGCCGTCTCCTCCTTGAAGTACTGCCAGTGCTCTTCCTGGTTGAGCCCGGCGTGGGCCACGACGTGCGCGAGGTTGTCGGTCGGGGCGCCGTCGGGGAGGGCGCGGAGGGCCCGGCCCACGAACTGGGTGTAGGGCGCCACGGAGCGGAAGGGACGAAAGACGGCGGCGATGGAGATGTTTTTGTTGTCGTAGCCCTCCCCCAGGATGCCGACGTGGACCATCGCGTCGAGCTGATTGGCCTCGTAGGCGCGGAGGCGATCCTCGCGCTCGTCGGTTGGCATGTCGCTGGACACAAAGGCCGCCTCCACGCCCCGCGCCCGGTAGAGGGCGGCCACCTGCTCGGCGTGCCGGA
>CAZSBW010000009.1:0-19827 GCA_964604815.1 uncultured Salinivenus sp.
TTTACCGATCTAGATCGGTGGAACCCATTCACGTATCAGTAAACTCCGCCCGGTCCGGTTTGTCGCAGCCCTGTGCATGCCTCTCATCCGCGCCACCGCCTGCGTCGAGGTCAGGGCCTCTTGGGAACTCAGCGGCGCGTCAGGAATGGGCGCTTCGTGTCTCCCCCGACGCTCGACAACGTCGGCACGAATTTCTCACCGGATCTCGAAGCACCGTGGATACCCCCCCTCAGGAGTCAAATCCGGACCCGCGTTCTCCCGGTTTGATGACAACCCCGAAGTCCCTGGTGCTCTCCGTGCTCGCGTCGGAGGGCGTGATCGTCGCACTGGCCCTGGGACTTGGAGCGTGGACCGGACTCGACTGGGCTCCGATGTTCCAGGCCACCACAGCGGAGATGGGGCTCGGCGTCCTGGCCGGCTGTGGCCTCGTTGCCCTTCACGCTCTGCTTCTCTTTCCCGGCGGGGACCGCAATCCGCTGTATCGATCCATCTACGTGCCCCTCCGAACGGTCCTTCGGCCCTCCGTTCAGGCAGCGCGGGCCAGTGACCTCCTTCTCCTTTCCGTTGCGTCGGGGGTGGGTGAGGAGCTCTTCTTCCGGGGATGGCTACAGACCGAGGCGGGAATCGTCACGGCGAGCCTCCTCTTCGGGGCCGCGCACATTTGGGACCGACGGGCGCTCCCCTACGGCCTCTACGCTGCGGGCATGGGCGGCGTGCTGGGCGTCCTCTTCGCGCAGACGGGACAGGGCCTCTGGGCGCCGATCCTCGCGCACACCGTCAACAACCTGATCGGCCTGTGGGCACTGGCCCACGAGTGGCTCCCTGAGCCCGGATCGTAAACGAGACCGACTGCCCCACGACCGGGCGATTGCGGGCTATTCCTGAACGCCCTACGCCCCCGGTGGGAGGCTCGGCACGAGGTCGATCACGTCAAACGTTTCGACTGCCATCCACACGACGAAGATCGCATACAGGGCGATGAGCGACCAGGCCTCAGTCTCTGAGAGCAGCAGGTGGGTGCGCATCATCAGAAACACGACGATGGTGGCCAGGGTCAGGACTGCCATCATCGGGGCACCAACCGAGTAGTTGATGGTCACCGTTCCGGCCACGAGCACCCCGGCGGGAATGCACACCAGAAGATCGAAGATGTTGCTGCCCAGCACATTGGCGACGCTCGTGATGGCGTTTCCCTCTCGCGCCGTCCTGATACTCACGAAGGCGTCGGGTACGGAGGTGCCGGCCGCCACCACCGTGATGCCCCACAGGAAGCTCGGCGTCCCGAAAATCTCGCCAAAGCGGATGGCAGAGCGCACCAGTCCCTCAACCCCCACGAGAATGGTGAGAAGGGCCCCAGCGAGCAGCGTCCACTCTCGAAGCGGCTGAATCTCCGTCGGGGCCACCTTCGGCTCGTAGTCCATCGTGTCCTGGTACTGAACGAACACGTATACCCCGTACATCGCCAGCGGCCCGAGTACGAGCAGGCGCGTTACCTCTCCGGCCACCGATCCTGCCACGCCCTTCACGGGATTGTAGATGACCGCAAACGAGAAGACGAGGAGCAGAACCGCAATGGAGATGATGTAGAACTGGGCCTCCTTGTAAACGAGATCGCGGTTCGAGATCAGCGCATCCTCAGCCCAAAGACTCGCCAGCGCCGGAATCATGAGCACGTTGAAGAGGGCCGACCCCACGATGGCGGCCACGCCCAACTCGAACTCCCCGTGCAGAAGCGTCGAAAACACGGCGGTGGACAGCTCCGGAAAACTCGACCCGACGGCCACCACGACTGCCCCTTGAATGATGGGGGGAAGTTGGTAGTAGGACGATAGCCGTTCGCTCGCCCCTTCGAGCCAGACGCTGCCTTTCCAGACGATGATCGTCGCGACGACGGTGACAACCGCGTACAGCAGAAGGGTAGTGGGCGGACTCATGGAGGAAGAAAAAGAAGCGGGAGGAGGAATAGTGGAGCAATCGGTTTGAAACGTAAGAGGACACCGGTCCACCTTTCAAACAGTCCCTACTTTTTCTCAGGACGCTCGTATGTTACAAGTTTTCTGTCGAGGGGGGATCACCCACCTCCGGGGAGTACTGCCGGAAAAACGCGGGGGAGTACGTCCCGCTTCCCATCGGGGAGGGAAAGGGGAGAGGAGCTCGCGGTCGCCTTGCTTCAATAGAGCGCGAATGCGAGCCGATGGCTTTACAATGCGATTGCTGGACTACTTTTCTGTTCGGCTCGCGCTTTCTTCCCGTCCGGCGTCCTACGGAGAAGTTCCCCGGTCGATGGGCAGTTTGTAGGCGAGGCTGGCCGTGATGACGTCATGTCGGAGCGAAGGGGGAAAGCGGGTGAGCGGGGGAGGGTCGGCAAATCTGCCCAGTTTCCGGTCCGGGGGGCGGGCGGCTTCGGTGAACACGGAGCGGAAGCCTGGATTGTATCGCAACTCGAGCGCCAGCCGGCCCGTGGAGCCAATTGGATATCCCACCCCTACTCCAATGAGTCCCCCAAGGTCCCATTTCCGCACGAGATCCTGCCCGTGCAGATCGATCGTTTCCCGCAGCACGAACTGCTCGGTGTGAATTTCCCGACGCACGAGTCCGCTCAACAGCCGCTTCAGCGTGACGCCCACCAGAAGGTGCAGGCTTAAGGGGCCGGTAATCGAAATGTCCCGACGCCCCAAGACCTGTCCCTGGAGGTAAGAGAGCTGGTACCGCTCCACTCGGTAGCTTCTCTCCTCGGGACGCGAGAGGTGTCCCCCTTTTCGCAGGTAGAGGAGTTCTGCCTGGAGCCCAAATGGGGCTGCCAGCGGCACGATCACGTACGCCCCCGCGTGAAGGTCCAGGCGCACGTTGGTGTTGGCCGTCGCGTCTCCGCCCGCACTGACGAAGGGAACGGCACTGTCGTTGAGAAACCCGAACGTGGGGCCCGCTCGAATGCCCACCTGTGCGCTCTGGGCCTCAGCAGGAACGCTGACGGTCATCACCGCCACTATGCACGCGGCGAGCACTCCCACGAAGGAGAACGGACGCTCGCAGGAAACAGGCGGGACAGACAAACAGAACCTCATTCGACGCGGCAGAAACCGATAATACAGATATGTGGATGGAGGCATACAGACGATCTCGGCGTCGATGTCACACGGTTTCCAGCGTACCAAGGAGGTCGTTTGCCTGCGTACACGAGGCAGTAAACCCCAACTGGGGTCTTTACGGGGCGGAGGGAGACATTGGTGCAGGCGCCTCTCCCGGGAACCGCAGGCAGGTTCGGGGCGCAGTATTTGAGTGGTTCGGCGGACGTGAATAGGCTGCAAACAGACATCGTCGAACCTCAGCCTTCGCTCCCTCTTGCATTCTTGACGACATTCTGGCCTTCCTCGCATCGTTTTCTTCCATGGCTTTTGCGCTCGACGACCTCTACGACCTTCTCGACCTCGAATACATCGAACACAACATCTTTCGCGGCCAGAGTATCGACATCGGGTCGGGGACCGTATTCGGGGGACAGGCGCTCGCGCAGTCGCTCGTTGCAGCCCGGCGCACGGTGGAGGACGACCGGACGGCGCACTCGATGCACGGCTACTTCATTCTGCCGGGTGACGTGGACGCGCCCATCGTGTACGAGGTCGACCGCCTGCGCGACGGCAACAGCTTCACCACGCGTCGCATCGTCGCCATTCAGCACGGGCGCGCCATCTTCAACATGGCGGCCTCGTTCCAGGCGCCGGAGGCAGGCGTGGCGCACCAGGCCGAGATGCCGGACGTCCCCTCCCCGGACCAGCTGATTCGGGAGCTCGATCTCATTCGACGGTTCGAGGATCGAATACCGGAAGAGCTCCGGTCCTTCTACACTCGGGAACGACCCATTGAATTTCGCCCGGTTGAGCCTATCGATCCGTTCGATCCCGACAAAACGGCGCCGGAGCACGAGGTGTGGTTCCGGACGCGAGGCGATCTCCCGGATGATCGATTGACGCACCGGGGCGTGCTGGCGTACGCGACGGACTACGGCCTGCTCGGGGCGGCGCTCCGCCCGCACGGCCTTTCCTTCGTCCAGCCCGATCTTCAGCTCGCCACCCTCGACCACGCCCTCTGGTTCCACCGTCCGGTGCAGGTGGACGAGTGGCTGCTCTACGTGATGGACAGCCCCAGTGCCTCGGGCGCTCGTGGCTTTACACGCGGACAGATCTTTGCCGAGGACGGCACGCTTGTGGCGTCGGTGGCGCAGGAGGGATTGATGCGGGTGCGGGAGTAGCGCCCCGCGCCGACGGGAACCGAGTGCCAACGGCCCCTCCGACGCTCCACGCGGACGTCCGGAAATGGGAATCGTCAGTCCGTCAGCGGCTCCAGCGATTCGAGGGGGGTCACTCAGTCGTCGACGTGCGGGCACGCGGCGCGGATGCGGTTGAGGCCGATGGCGTGGGCAATCCTTTCGCCGTGGACCACTTTCTGGTACTGCGGGACCAGCTTCTTGAGGCGCTTTGACGGCACCGTCTCTTCCCCGTCCTCAGCCGATCACGCCGCGCTTGGCGACGCCGCCCCCGACCCCGACTCATCCGGCGACGGATCGCCCTCCGATTCCGCGAGTCCGCCGTGTCGGATGTCGCGTCCCTCGACCATGAAGACGACACCCTGAGCGATATTTTTGGTGTGGTCGGAGATGCGTTCCAGCGCCTTGCTCACCGTAAGGAGGTGCGAGAGCGCTTCGGCGTGTTCGTGTCCCTCCTCCAGCATGCTCACAATCATGGCAAAGGACTCGTCGTGGAGTCGATTCACCTGCAAGTCCCGAGCGATGACCTTGCGTGCCTTCAGTCGGTCGTTCTCCAGAAAGGCGACCTCCGCCTCCCGCAACATGGTGCGCGACATGTCGGCCATTTTCGGGATGCGGGTCTGTTCGAGCAAGTCCGGCGCGTCGACCAGGTGGCGGGCATTGCGCGAGAGGTTGCGGCAGTGGTCGCCGATGCGCTCGAAGTCGGTGTTGATCTTAACGGCCATGATGAGCATTCGCAGGTCGACAGCCACCGGGGCGTGGAGGGCCAGGATGCGCTCACACTGCTCGTCGATGCGCAATTCGAGGGCGTCGACGGCGTCGTCGCCGTCCACGACCTGCTCGGCGAGTGCAGTGTCGGCCTGCAGGAGGGCATTCATGGCATCGGCGAACTGCTCGTCGACGTGGTTCGCCATCTCGGCGATCAGGCCGCGGAGCAGGGCCAGTTCTTGGTCGAGGAAGGAGCGGTTGGACATGGCCGGGAAGGAGAAGTAGACAGCGTAGTGAGCGGAGCAGGCCTCTATTGCGGCGTCAAGTGCGGAGTCGGGATTGCATATTCCGTATTTCGTATCGATGCCTATGGCCGATATACGAGACGCAATACGCAACGAACGCGCTTCCCCGACACGAGCCCCTTCCTTCTGTTTACAGGGGGCGGGACGCCGGTCTCTACCCAAAGCGCCCCGTCACGTAGGCCTCCGTGCGGTCTTTCTCGGGACGGGTAAATAGCTGGTCGGTCGGGTTCATTTCGATGAGGCGACCCATATAGAGGAAGGCCGTCTCGTCGCTGATCCGAGAGGCCTGCTGCATGTTGTGCGTGACGATCACGATCGTGTAGTCCTGCTTGAGTTCGGTGATCGTCTCCTCCACCTTCGAGGTCGCGATGGGATCGAGGGCACTGGCGGGCTCGTCCATGAGCACCACGTCGGGCTGCACCGCGAGGGTGCGGGCGATGCAGAGACGCTGCTGCTGGCCCCCACTCAGGTCGTAGGCGCTGGTGTGCAGGCGGTCTTTCACCTCGTCCCAGAGGGCGGCCTGCCGCAGGGCCCGCTCTACGAGCGCATCGATGTCGCCCGTGTAGCCGTTGATTTTCGCCCCCCAGGCGACATTCTTGTAGATTGTTTTCGGAAAGGGATTGGGCTTCTGGAAGACCATGCCCACGCGGCGCCGCACCATCACCGGATCGGTGTCCTCAGCGTAGATGTTCTGGCCATCCACGTGAACGGTGCCCTCCAGCCTGGTGCCCTGGATGAGCTCGTTCATGCGATTGAGGCATCGCAACAGGGTTGACTTGCCGCAGCCGGAGGGCCCGATGAGGGCCGTGACTTGGTTCGCCTGGATGTCCATAGAGATGCCCTGCAGGGCATGGTTGTCCCCATTGCCGTACCAGAACTCCAGGTCGTCGATTTCGATTTTCGGCTTCACGTCGGGGTTTGTCGGGGTGGAGGCCGCCTCTCGGCCCTCCTCGTCGGAGCGGGGCCGTCCGTTTGCGGACTCGTCCGTGGACGCCGGCGAGGAGCGGACGTTGTCTGACGATTCGTCGGGGGGCATGATGGGCGAATTAGTCGTGCAGGGAGAGCGAAAGGCCGGCAAGCATCAGGTGTCGGCGCGCTGGCTTTCGAAGTAGTTGCGCAGCAGGATGGCCGTCAGGTTCATCGTGAACAGCAGGACCATCAGGACCACGATGGCGGCGGCCGCGAGGCCCCGAAACTCGTCCTGAGGGCGGGCTGCCCAGTTGAAGATCTGAATCGGCAGCGCGGTAAACTGATCCAACGCCCCCTGCGGCAAGAACGGGATGAACGTGAGCGCGCCGACCAGAATGAGGGGCGCGGTCTCGCCGATGGCCCGGCTGAGGGCCAGAATGACGCCCGTGAAGATGCCGGGGGCGGCCATTGGCAGAACGTGGCTCCAGATGACCTGCCAGCGCGTGGCGCCGAGTGCGAAGGCGCTCTCGCGAATGCCACTGGGAATGCTCCGCAATGCCTCCTGCGTGCTGATAATGATAATCGGCAGAATGAGAAGGCTCAGCGTAAAGGCCCCCGCCAGGAGGCTGTTGCCCCATCCCGCGAAGCGCACGAACAGCGCGAGCCCGAGAATGCCGTACACCACCGAGGGCACGCCCGCGAGGTTGGCGATGTTGACCTGGATGAGACGCAGGAACCATCCGTCCTCGGCGTATTCCTCCAGGTAGATGGCCGAGGCCACGCCCAGGGGCACGGAGATGAGCGCCGTGAGGCCCATCAGCCACAGCGTGCCGACGAGGGCCGACTTGATGCCGGCTTCCCCGGGGTTGCGGGAGGGGAAGGTGGTGAGAAACTCCCGATTGAGCCACGGAGCAGCGTCCACGGCCACGTCCACCAGCAGCGTGACGAGCACCACAATGCCGAAGATCGTGGCCAGGAACAGAACCCCCGCCAGAATCATCCCAATGCGCTGCCGACGCGATCGGCGAAGCTCAAATGTCCCGTTCGAGGAGGGCTCCATGAGTTATCGGATTGAAGATTGGAAGACTGAAAACTCGTAGCGCGCTTCGTTACTGACAATGTTCAATCTCCAAATCTTCCAACGTTCAATCGTCTCAGTATTTTTCTTGGTAGTGCAGGGTGATGCGGTTGGCGAAGACGTTCATGGCGAGGGTAATGAGGAAGAGGACCAGGCCCACGGCGAAGATGCTCTGGTACACGATGGTACCCTGGGGCGTGTCGCCCTTGCTCACCTGCACGATGAACGCCGTCATGGTCTGGATCGACTCCGTCGGGTCGAGTGTCGTCTTTGGCGAGGCCCCCGCCGCCAGCGTCACGATCATCGTCTCGCCGATGGCCCGGCTCACCGCCAGGATGAAGCTGGCCATGATGCCGCTGAACGCGGCGGGCACGTTCACCCGCGTCACGGCCTCGTACTTCGTCGCCCCGAGGGCGTAGGCCGCCTGCGTGAGGCTTTCGGGCACGGCGTGGAGGGCGTCCTCGCTCAGCGACGCCACCATCGGAATGATCATGATGCCCACCACGATGCCGGCACTGAGGGCGTTGTACACGCCCAGGCCCGGAAGAAAGGTCTGCAGCAGCGGCGTGACGAAGGTGAGGGCGAAGTAGCCGTACACGACCGTCGGCACGCCGGCCAGCAGCTCCAGGCCCGGTTTCAGAATCTTTCGCACCCAGCCGGCGGCGTACTCGGAGATGAAGATGGCACTGGCCAGCCCGACCGGCAGCGCCACGACCGCCGAGATGACGGTCACGAGAATGGTTCCGGACAACAGCGCCCAGATGCCGAAGTGTTTGTTGGCAAACTGGGGGGTCCAGCGCGTGTCGCCGAAAAACTCAGTGAGGGCGACCGACTGGAAGAAGGGGATCGACTCGATCACGAGCACGGCCGCAATCCCCAGCGTGGTGAGCACGCTGATGAGGGCGCACGCGCCGAGGGCGTACTTGATGGCCTGCTCTTTTGGGCTGTCGTAGACCCGCTGCTGGAGATCATCGGCCGGACGCGGGGCGGGTTCCGTCTCCTCGTCCACGGCCGGCGTCGCTGGGGGCGGGGTTGGGCTCATGCCAGATGGGGTCCGTTCGCGTGTCTGCGTCTCCCGACGCCGATGCATTGCATTTGGGATCGAAACCGAAAGGACGTTACTCGTCGGCCGTCGTGTCGGACGCGGCCCCGTCCATCGCCTCCCGAAGCATTACCTCCACCTGCGTGCCGGTCACGTCTGTGCCCTCGGCCCCGAAGACGGTGCCCGTCGTGCGATTCTCGAAGCGCCGGCGGGCCAACTCGTAGGCGTCGTCCGGCATCTCGACGTACTCGACGTCCCGGGCCAGCTCGTCGGCGTTGTCGAGGTAGAAATCAACGAACCGTTCGACGGTGGGCGTAATCTTGTCTTTGTTCACGTAGATGAAGAGCGGGCGCGACAGCGGACGGTAGCTGCCGTCCTTGACGGTCTCGGCACTCGGTTCGACACAGGGGGCCCCGCCGTTTCGCTCGTCGGGATCGACCCCGATGGCCTTCAGGTCATTGGCGTTGTTCTCGTAGTAGGCCAGTCCAAAGTATCCGAGTGAGGTCTTGGTGCCTTTGATGCCCTGGACGAGCACGTTGTCGTCCTCGCTGGCCGTAAAGTCGGAACGGCTCGCTTCGGCCTTTCCCACGATCGCTTCCGTGAAGTAGTCGTAGGTCCCGCTGGCCGTGCCGGGCCCATAGAGGTCGAGAGGGCGGTCCGGGAAGTCGTCCCGGATTTGGTTCCACCGGTCGATCTCACTGTTCGGCTCCCAGATCTGCTTGAGTTCACGTACGGTCAGGCAGTCCGCCCAGTCATTTTGCGGATGGGTGAGCACCGCTAGGCCATCGTAAGCCACCGGCAGTTCGATGTACTCGATGCCGTTTTCCTCGGCCTTTTTCTTTTCGCCGGGAGCGATGGGGCGCGAGGCGTCGTTGATGACCGTTTCTCCCCGTAGAAATTTCGAAAAGCCGGCGCCCGTTCCACTCACCCCTACGTTGACCCGTGCGCCCTGCGCGTCCTTCATGAACTCCTCGGCGACCGCCTCCGTGAGCGGGAAGACCGTGCTGGACCCATCGATTTTCACCGATTTGGTCGATCCACTCCCACAGCCGGCGAGCGCAACCGCAAAAGCGAGCGCGGCGCTTAGGCCAAGCAAGGATCGGCGAGCGAGAAGGGACGAAGCGCAGAAGCGACAAGTGAAGCTCATGAACAAAGGAAAGTCCGTACGGAAGAAAGCGTCAGGTACGCCCAATCATAACGCTCATTCGAAACAAGAGAAACCGCTTTTCAGCAATTACACCTTTTCGGGGAGCACGCTGCCATGTATCGGGCCCGTCGGCCGAAAATGGAGGCACGCGTCGATCTGCGATCGCCCAGACCGACATCGCCGGTGAACAGTCTACTCCTTCATGCAATACCCCACGCCCTTCACCGTTTCGATGTACTCACTTCCAATCTTCTGTCGGATCTTGCGGACGTGTACGTCCACGGTTCGATCCACGACGTAAACGTCGCGCCCCCATACCTCGTCCAGGATTTCCTGGCGCGAGAACACCTTGCCGGGATGGGATGCCAGGAAGTAGAGCAGCTCAAACTCCTTCCGGGGCATCCGGAGTTCTTTTTTCTCCTCCCCGTTCATCTGGTACACCAGGTACCGGTCGCGGTCGATGCGCAGGTTGTGCACCTCGACCTGATCGGGCGGATCTTCGTAGCGACGGGCACTTCGGAGAAGGGCCTTCGTCTGACTCACGATGACGGAGACGGACAC
Organism: uncultured Salinivenus sp.; assembly: GCA_964604815.1. Lineage (GTDB taxonomy): Bacteria > Bacteroidota > Rhodothermia > Rhodothermales > Salinibacteraceae > Salinibacter. The sequence goes on from CAZSBW010000009.1 coordinate 10,015, forward strand.
CGGCTTGCCGAGGTAAATGTCGGCGCCCACGTCGAGCCCCTCCACCTTGTCCTCCTCCTCGGTGCGGGCGGTGAGCATCATGATCGGAATTGTACGAAGGTGGGCGTCCTTCCGCAGGCGCTCGCACACCTCGATGCCGTCCATCTTCGGCATCATGACGTCGAGAATGATGAGATCGGGGTCGTGCTCGCGCGTCTGCTCGATGGCCTCTACCCCATCCCGCGCGAGGACCACGTCGAATCCTTCCTGCTCGAGGTTATACTCCAGCAGGCTCAGCAGATCCTCCTCGTCGTCCACGACGAGCACCGTCGGGCCGTCCGTCCCGAGCTGTGGTGCATTCACGGTGGGTAGGATGGTGGTCCTGAAGAATACGTAGCATCGGTACTATCCCAGGAAAAGGGAAGCTGTTGTTATCGAAGTATTATCATCCGGCCTCCGCGTCGTCCTTCGTCGATTTTTTGCACCGCGGAAATCTCTCGCGTTGCCCGGCTCTTCGTTGAGCGCCTCGCGAGGGACGCGAACCGACACCATCGACACCGAGGCAGACAACCAGCTGCTGGAGGGGTCTCAAGACGCTTCGGGGGCGCAGCGGAGATGTCGGATCGAGCAGCTCCGAGGGATTCAATGGACGGAAGCCGCTGTAGAAGAGATCGCTCCGGCCCGACTTTCCTGGAACCGAAAGTCCAGATTGACCGGTGAAGGAAAAGTACGTGGCTCCCCCTTCCGAGAAGAAGATCACTCTTCGATCATCTCGACGAGGACCGACCGAAGGCGTTCAATTTCCTCCTCCAGGTCGTCGAGAGCAGCGTCGGCGTCGTCGAAAGTGCCCGAACGGCCTAACTCCTCAAGCCGTCGCGCGGCCTCTTGAGCGGACGCAGCCTGCAGATTGGCGACCGCCCCCTTCAATCCGTGCGCTTCTTCCTTCAGCGTGAGGGCATCCTCCTCCGCAACTGCAGTGCGGATGGCGGCCATGTAACTCTCGCAGTCGTCGAGAAACGTCCTGACGAGCGTTTGCAAAAAGTCGAGATCCTCGTCGACCAGGTCGAGCAGGGCCTCTTTGTCGATTGGGGAATCGGACATGAAACTATTTTTAGCTTGGGTGAAATGGCAGACTCATTTGCCCGACGGACAATGGTGTACGTTCTCACGGGTCGGTAGTGCCAATTGCGGAAGATCGCCATGAACTTCCCTGGTGCACATGCAACCGGTCTCTTTCGGTACCGGAACCGCCGTTCTGGGACGTGGATTGTGGACGTCTTTGCTCCTCGTCCGGTCTCTGTGCGGGAAGTCGCAAGGTCGATCGGCTCCGGAAGAGAGAGGTCGCCGTCCTTCATTCATCATTTATTCACGTTGTCGGGGTGGTCACTGCTTGCCTGCCGCGTTCTGGACGGATGACACACGGGTCAATTTCCGTTCTGCTTCGTCATCTTTCCAACGACGATCCATTCGGTCATGCGTGCCTCCAGGTTCTTTTCGGTCTCCCCTCTGCCGCCTGCTATTCGCTCGTTTCTCGTTCTCGTCCTCGTTGTGGGGCTGACCGGGGGACTGACCGCCTGTGATTCGGGCGGTTCCAGTTCCGAGGACGATAATGAGGAGGAGAACGGCTCTACCGTCACGCAGACCTTCGACGTGGCCGTCGAAACGAAGACGAATAGCCATCCCTACAGCGGCGAGGGCGATGACGACGGATACGTCATCGACGGAACGCAGGGCAAAGAACTGACGCTGACGCGGGGGGAAACGTACGAGTTCAAGATGGGGGAGAGCGTCGGGAACGTCCATCCCTTCTACATCTCGACGGATGAGGTTGGGCAGGGCGGCGGGACGTACTCCGATGGGGTAGAAAACAATGAAGCCAATGCAGGAGAAACCCTCACCTTCACCCCACCCTCCGACGCGCCCGATCTTCTGTATTACCAGTGCTCCAATCATCCCAAGATGGGCTGGAAGATCAACGTCACCAGCTCGTCGGACTCGGGCGATGACTCCGGAGACGAGGGGGCCGGCGGGGGAGACTACTAAAGCGACGCCGAACGTCCGATCACCGGATTTCCCCTGTACCAATTCCCCGCGATCTCATGTTTGATGATCAGCCCCGTTTCGCTTTCCTCGTTCTCGTTCTGGCAGGGTGTTTCTGTCTCGGGGTCACCGCACAGGGCCGGGCCCAGCAGGTCGCCGCCACGCTCGACTCGACCGCGAGTGTGATTCGCTACACCGGCTCGGCCACCCTCCACGACTGGACCGGTACGAGCCGAAGCGCGTCTGGCACCTTCGTCATTGACCTGGGCACTCCCGAAAGTAGTCGGGCTTTCGTCCAAGTTCCCGTCGCCAGCTTCGACAGCGGCATCGGGGCCCGGGACAAGAACATGCGAGAGGTTACAGAGGCGGGCCAATATCCCACCGTGTCGGTCCGCACCACGGAGATTCGTCCGACGCACTGGGGACGCTCCGACGACGGGTACGCCGGCCGGTGGAACGTGACGTGTGACCTCACCTTTCACGGCCAGACACATCCGGTCGACGCCACGGTGAGCGTGGCCGTGACGGACGACAGCGTGCGGACCCGCACCCAGTTCCCGGTCTCCCTGACCCGGTTTGGGGTGGATCGACCAGACATCGTTTGGGGAGTAGCTCCGGTCGACGACACCATTCGCATCGATGCCCGGATTGCAGGAGCGATTCAAGAACGTCCCAATGCCCTGGAGCGGCTCGACACCACGCGCAACAAGGTTACCGGCACACGTCGCATCTCGAGCACCGACCTCTACACCCTTCCGACCTTCGAGTATGCAGGGACCCGCGCCGGGCTGCATGCAGAGGCCCGGATGCCGCCGAGCGAGCAGCGCCAGTGGATCGTGGCCCTCTACGGTTTTGCCGACCAGCCCACCGGGCTGGCCAATACGCAGGAGATTGTCCTGCGGGCCGACCGGCAGTCGGTGGAGCCGCTTCGAACGACCGGGTCGCTCCAAAAGCTCGATGATGGCACGACTGTGGAAATCACCCGGATGTACTTTACCCGCTCGGCGTTTGAAACGCTCGCAGACGCTCTCACAGTATCGGGCACTGTCGGACCGGCTCGGTTCTCCATGCCGTGGCAGGCTCGCCACGACCTTCGATTGATCCTGCAAGAGGTGACTGCCTCTTCCGCCCAGCCCGTCTCTGCCAATGAGGAAGAGTAGTGCCGATCACCGAGGGAATGCATTTGGGCGCCTTCTCGACTGAAGAAATCGCCCGCTGCGCGGCCTGGTTCATTGCCGCCTCCGAGCCGGAATCTCGTCCGATCGAGAAAAGCATTCCGGCCCGATCCGGAGACTCCAGTATCGTTCATAGAAATCGTCGGAAGCCAGTATAATTCGGCCTCCTCCTGTCTTGTTGCCTGTTTGCGTTTCGCCTCCCAATGACCGAAAGAAATTTCCGTTTGGATCTCCTGCTCTTCGGTATCCTGTTTGCGGTCGGGCTCCTTCTCCCGCGGGCAGCCCTCGGCCAAGACACGTCGCTTCCCGAGATTCCGCCGGCGCCGTCCGTTGATTCGGTTGCGGCAACTGCTAAGACCGTCTCACTGCCGGACACCACGGTTTCTCCCGAACAATTGGTGCCGTTCAGCGGCTGGAAGGTCATCAATCTGCCTACAGATCGGACCCTTGAGGCCGGCAACTGGCTCTTTCTCATTGGACACCGCTTCAGCCGGTCCGTCAACACGGGCTATTCGGGCTTTTACGGCCTCGATAGCGGGGCCTCCATGTACCTGAGTCTGGGCTATGCCTTTTCCGACCGCCTGCTTGCGACGCTGGCCCGTTCCGACATCCAGGACAACGTCGAATTGGAAACGCGATACGGGATTCTGAACGAGAGGAATCCCGACTGGCCGGTTGGCCTTGCCGTACAGGGAACGGTCAACTGGCTCACGCAGGAGGTTGGAGACGACAGTCGATGGCGCCCGGCGGCGTTCAAGTACACAGGCCAGGTGACCGTCACGCGCACGGTGGCGGGCCAGATTGGTCTTGCCCTCGTGCCCGGACTCACCTTCAATCCGGACGAGACCCTGGAGGGAGAGGCGCCCGTCGTGACGGTCGGGCTCGGCGCGCGCTGGAAGGTGCAGGACAAGGTCGCCCTCGTCGGGGAATGGACGCCCATCCTCTCGCGTCCTGACGACATGGTGACCGATTCCAATCGCTACGACACCTGGGCTGCTGGCATCGAATTAACGACCAAAGGACACGTCTTTCAGATTGTGGTGAGCAATGGCCGCGGGCTCACGACCGATCAGTACCTATCCGGTGCCGACCTTGACGGGAACGTCCTCAACGGCAACGTCCGTCTCGGCTTCAACATCTTTCGCATTCTTGACTTTTCGGAGTTTTGAAATCACCCGGGTTCCGGGCAGTCCCAAGACCCCTGCTCTGGCGTGATCGGACTTGGGCGCGACTCCGAGCAAACCGGTGACGTACCCACGCCTAAGACGCACGTATGACCGTGCGAGATTAATTGCCGGACGCTGCCCAAATGAGGAGTGCCTCGAAGGACAGAACGCCCCCGAAAGCATCCCACAGGAGGGATTGCTCCCGGCTGGAACACAGTCATGGGCAATCAGGGCGTGGTGTAGGACGTTTCCGCAGTTGATTCGATTGTCCGGCAAACCAACGCCCAACGTGCTCTCTCCCTTCTTGGATGACAGACTTCTTAGATGACAGACTCGGCCACAACCGTCCATTTTTAGGACGGACAGCGAACCGGGTGGCGCACGAGGGGCGTGTCGCGTGCAGAAACACTCTGTACGGAGGTCTCCATAGACCGATGACCTTGGCGGCTTCCCACTTCGTTACACTCGTGCGGATCCGACGCCCAGGGGCACCTAGTTCACCTCATTCCCGGTTTTTTTGCCGGCCCACGGCAATACCGATTCGTGCAGGATTTCTTCACGAGTTGGTAGAGACGGTTCGTTCTTTCGGTTCTCTAACTCAACACGTGGTTCGTTATGTCTGATCGGTTTGCGCAGGTTATACGGGCAAGCAGGCGTCTCGCCCTTGCGGGCTTGCTCCTGGTCGCCGGCTGCCAATCCAACGACTCGGCCGAGAAGGAGGAGTCAGCTGAGAAGAAAGAGACGGCTCCCCCGATGGTCGTTCCAACCGAGCAATCACTGGATCAGCAACTCGGTCCGCGCCCCCTCGCCGCGCGCTACCTTCGGTATGCCTATCAAGGTGCTCTCCTCAGCAGCGACCATCCCCTCAATGACTCCCTCGCTGCACTTATGGCTGGAGCGGTCGGGGGGCGTACGCTCACGGTCGTAGACACCTTCTACGTAGAGTCGGTGCAGGCCGCCGGAGATTCGGGGCACACCGTCCGCGCCCGGTTCCCGCACGCGGTGCAGATCCAGTCTGTTACCTGGGAAACCTCGGCGCCGACCGTTGACGCCCATCGATCTCTTCACGTCCGGCAGAATCACCTGCGCGAAGCGCCCCACGTCGTGGGCTGGCCGGCCTTTCAACGCCACCTTCAGAGCGTGGCCCCCCGGGCCGCCGACACGGTGTTGACGCGTATGCGCGCCACCTTCGAGGAGCCCGCCTCCGAAGCGGGTGTGTGAGCGGTCAGGCCGCCGAACCGGCTGTCCTCCTTTCCGTGTCCGTTCGGCGGACCGTCTACGGCACCTGCCCGCTGCGCTGCCTTCAACGTGACCTGATCGGCGGGAGGAGCACTCAGAAAATGACGCCGCCGCGCAGGGGAAACAGCACGGCCGTTTGGTCTCGCCGGAAAAAGAGGGTAGGAGCGAATTCGACGTACAGCGAGGTCGTCGTCAGTTGCCATACGTTTCCGATCCCGAAGTGAAAGGTGGGCCCGGCCACTACGTCCCCGTACCGATTTTTGGCACCGATGGGCAGGTGCGCCCCAGCCCCTCCGAGGAAGTAGGGAGAACTGTTTGAGGGATCGGGCAGCGTGACAATGAGAGACACCTCTGGATCGAGGGCGTAGGAGGACTGCGCACTGCCCTCGAAAAGAAAGCCGGTGACAGTCGCCCCCACGGCCAGGGAGAAGTCAAGATTCATCGGGAAAGAGGTGCGCAGATGCACGCCGGGCCCGGCACTCTTCACGACGCTGCTTCCCATCATCTGGAGCCCTCCCCCGTACCGGGTCTCCATCTGGGCCGTTGCCCGGTCCGTGCTCAGGAACAGAAGGCCGACAACGAAAAGCGCAATCAGGCTCGCAAGCGTCGCGTGCTCACGGGAGCGGTCGGTGAAAGACGACACAGGACTGAATCGGACTGCGAGGGAAAGAGGCGAGGCGTCTGAGGGACGAGCGGGGAAAAACAAATCCCCCGGTGGCTTCTGTCGACCGTCAAAACACAACGCCGGCCCGGAGCGGCATCAGCAGCGACGTAGCCTCTTGCCGGACAACGAGCGTAGGGATGAGTTCCACAAAGAGGGTCGATTCGCGGAGGGCCCAGACCCGACCCACTCCGAGGTGCGCCGTAGGCCCATTTCCTCTGGCCTCCTTCCCAAACGGAGCGTGGTAGCCCCCACCCCCAAAGATGGTAGTCGCCCCCTTCGATCGACTGGGCAGCGTCACTTTCAGGGTGAGCTGGGGGTCGAACGTGTACGTTCCGCTTTTCCGTCCATTCAACAGGAATGCGGAAAATCCGCCGCCGCCCACGATGGAGAGGCCCCCGGCAATGGGAAGCTGCGCGTCGAGGTGGACGCCCGGTCCAAGGGTTTTCTGGATCGAACTTCCGTGCATCTGCAGGCTCACGCGGCCCCGCAGGGCCTGCCCCTGAACGATTCCCGTCGTGAGCAGAAGGAAAATGAGGGCGCAACCAATTTGTCGAAGGGGGAGGTCCATGTCAGTGCGGGCGGGCCGTGGAGGCAATCAGCGAGAAGAGTGGGGGATGGGCAGTCGGCAGTCAGTCACCAGCCCTTCCGAGTGTCTCCCGATTCGGTTGACGTCTCGGCGGAAGCAGACGGATCGGCACACTCGACGTCCTCCGCCTCGCAGGACGCAATCGCGGTGCCTTCCGAGGGCCCAGAATCCGACGCTCCCGTCTCCTCGTTGGTGCCCGATTGCTGCGAGTCCGTCGATTCCGAGGCGTCTGCCACCTGAACGGTCGAGTCCGACTCCGGATACTTGTAGGCCACAAGTTCACTCGTCAGGTCGTCCGGAATCGACGAAGCCGTCAAGGGACGCCGGGCCGTCCAGTAGTACCGGTCCCAGTAGTCCCGCTGAATCGGAGACTCAGTTACGCCCTCGCTGGACGAAGCGTGGACGAAGGTACCGTCCCCCAGATACACGCCAACGTGATTGTACTCCCCCTCGGGACGAAAGAACACCAGATCGCCGGGACGAATCTGATCGCGCGAGACGGTCGGTCCGCTTTGCAGCTGGGTCTCCGTGACGCGCGGCAGGCTGTACGCGAACGCATCTTCGTAGACGTTCTGAACGAATCCTGAGCAGTCGACCCCCTGCTGAGATTCGCCCCCCCACTCGTAAGGCGTTCCGTACCAGTCCTGTGCAGCATCCTCGAGCCGGTTGCGCACCTTTGGAAGGCGAAGGACCTTTACAGGGTCATCCGAGAGGGTCGTGCTGGTTTCCTGCTCGCTCTGCCGTTCCGCCGTTTGCTGACCGGGGGAAGAGTTCATCTGCTCCGAGGCGGACGCAGAGGCAGAACCGCCCTGCCGGGCGACGCCCGAGGAACCGCACCCGGTTCCGAAAACCCCAACCAGGATGAGGAGCGTGCTCAGCAGCAGAGGCCTTGCTTTGCGAAGGGAAGCGGAGTCGACTGGAAGCATCATGGGACTGGAGGGAAAACTGCGCTCATTCTGCTCATCTGAAAAGGGGCGTTCCACGTTCCTCAACGGCTCTGGCCGCGAGGGATCGCGTTTCAGTTAGAGAACCGAAAGACGCCGCGTCTGCCAGTAGTGATTCTGCCAGTAGTCGTATTTCAGGGGCGAGATGGTCACGCCCTGACTCGAGGAGGCGTGGACGAACTTCCGATTTTCCAGGTAGATGCCCACGTGCTTTGCCTGTTCGCCGGTGCGAAAGAAAATCAGGTCGCCGGGCCGAAGCGACGAGGGCGGCGTCGAGGATCGATCCACGGTGCTGCCCTTGCTCACTTGCTGCCCGGTCGTTCGGGGGAGACCGATATTAAAGGCATCTTCGTAGACTGCCCGCACCAGGGCCGAGCAGTCGACCCCACTCTTTGATTCGCCACCCAGGCTGTAGGGCGTGCCCATCCACGGATCGGCGGCCGCCCGCACCCTCGATTCGATTTTCTGCGCCTTCGACATTTCGGAGCCGCCCTCTTGCGGCTGATCCGCTGGCTGCTCCGTCTTTTCCTCCGCGGCCTCAATCTGGTCCTCCGTGGGCGCGTCGCCCTCAGTTCGGGACTCCCCCGTTTCTGCTTCTCGCTCCGTCGATTCCGGAGCCTGAACCTGATCCTCCGTGGGCGCGTCACCGGAGGATCGACTCTCAGCGTCCTCGGCCTGTCGATCCGTCACCTGTGCGTCGGTCGTCTGCTCCGGCTGCGTCTGCTGTCCCTGCTCCGACGGCTGCGTCTGCTCGGTCTGAGCGGACGACCGGCCCTGTTGCCGCGCTTCCCGGTCCTCTTCGCGTTGGCGGTGATCTTCCACCTCCTGCTCCAGTTCTTCGAAAGCCTGGGAGGATCGGAAGCGGGTGTAGGCATTTCGCTGTGTCTCGATCTTGTCCAGCAATTTTTCTTGGGCATCCCCGATCGGCATGCGCAGCAAAACGTATGCCCGATAACCGCCGTCCTCACGCTTGACTTTGCGCTTGACTACCTCTGACCCGTTGATCGTTCGGTTAACGACGGACTTGTACGCCTTGGTAAACTGTGACACGGACTCTGCATTCGGACCGCTGCCCACCTCTTCCTGAAACTGTTTGGTGAGCCCCTGAAATCGGACTTCGATCTTCGCGGCAATGTCGCCCCGGGCCTGCGAGGTCGCCTTGCTCGACGCCAGTTCCAGCTTCGGGGCCGTGGCCGTGGCGGCGGCGAAGATGTGGTGGGGATCCATCGGCCGATTGTCCAGGAACCACGAGGGCATGTCCCGGTCGCCCTGGGAGGCTGTGTTCTTCGTCGTACTACACGAGGCGAGAAGAAGAACACACGCAAGAAGAGATCCGGCCAGTCGCAGTACGGAAGAGGTCGAGTTCATAACGAGATACGTTTTGTCGCGGGAAAACGGATCTGCTGATACGTGAATGGATTTCCAGACACAATTCAAGCTGAAGGATCACACGGTCCCCCCTACTCATCAGGGCCGTGGTGTACGAACCTGGGCACGGATCAGTAAAGGACGAAGCAGTTCCGTGAGACTCTCATCTGTAGTGAGAGCAAAGCCTACACGTTCCTTCCTCAACAGTCAGAACGCAGCCTCAACCGATTCAGGGACCTCTGTTCCGAAACAGTCCCAACCTCCCTGGATGGTCCGTCCGACGAGCAGGCATACACCACGAGCCAATGCTCCCGCATCGGCACAATTGTCGGTACACAAGGAAGTTCGCCACGTCCGCTTCCACTCGGGACTACGCACGGTCCAGGCGATCTGCGACCTCCTGCACCTGAGACCTCTTTTCTCGCGGACAATCAGTCATGTGCGTTCTTACGGATCGGTAAAAGCCGGGGACCCGGTACGGGCTGCCTCTCTTCAATGTGAATATTATGTACCCAAATTACAAGCGCCGTACCACTCTGACAGAGCAATCGCACATGGTACACGACAAAACTGAATGAGCCTTCACAACGTCGAAGATCCCCTCTTACCGAGCGTGTCATTCCGAGCGAAGCGAGGCGCTGCGGAGGGGCCG
>CAZSBW010000010.1:0-19797 GCA_964604815.1 uncultured Salinivenus sp.
CTAGATGCCCATGATCGGTGCTCTTGGGGTGCGCAGCGGCGTCGAGGCGCCTCGAACGAGGCGATCACAATCGCCAGGATCCTGATCGACGGGATCGTGGCCGCCAGTGAGGACCTGCTTTCGAAGTGAATCTCTCTGAATGCGGCGCGACCGATCGCATGGGGGCCATCTTCTCTGACGACGGCTCGTTCCGCCGGGTGCAAAGACCATTCGAACCCAAAGAGACCCGTGTGCGCCCCCCATTCTGATTTGCAGCGTCGAGCGTCCGTTTCAGCCCCAGGATGCGACTGACCCGACCCGGTGGGCATACTCAGAACTGGGAGAAAGAAATCCGGAACGAAGCATTCGCTGCCGGTCACGAGCCCGATACCGCTGGGGGAGGGCACCGGGGCAAACCTCCGCGTTCCCGAAAGGGCAGGTAGAACAGCGCTCATCGACGAGTCGCGGGAAGGGTCAACCCGCTTTTCCCTCCAGCACCGCAACTGCGCGCTCCGCAATTCCAAGGAATGACTCGGCCTCAAGGCTCGCGCTGCCAATGAGTCCCCCATCCACGTCCGGCTCCGAGAGCAAATCGGCAGCGTTGTGGGGCTTCATGCTCCCTCCGTATAGCAGCGGAACGTCGTCGCCGACGCTCCCCCCGTACCGCTCGGCGAGATCGGCCCGAATGACGGCGTGCATGTCCTGCGCCTGCGCCGGGGTCGCCGACTCGCCGGTCCCGATGGCCCACACCGGCTCATACGCCACCACGAGCTGGTCGGCCCCCTCAACGTCGACCCCGTCGAGCGCTCCGTCAAGCTGGGTCCGAACGACCGACTCGGCCTCCCCGGCCTCGCGCTGATCGAGCGTCTCGCCCACGCAGAGGATGGGCACGAGCCCGTGGGACCGGGCCTGCTTGGCCTTCTGATTGACGTTCGCGTCGGTCTCGTCGTAGTATTGTCGCCGCTCGGAGTGGCCAATGATAACGTACGTGCAGCCCACTGAGGTGAGCATCGGCGCGGAGACGTCACTCGTGAATGCCCCTTCCTCCTCAGCGTGTACGTCCTGCGCCCCAAGAGCAACGGGGCTCCCAGACACGGCCTCTCCTACCGCCTCCAAGTGCACGAATGGGGGACACACCGCAAAGTCGACGTCCTCAAACGCCGAATCAGCCGCCGCAATTCCTTCGACAATGGCTTCAGCAAGGGCTTGTCCTTCCGGAAGATCCGTGTTCATCTTCCAGTTGCCAGCAACTAACATAAACGTTTTCAACTAGATCGAAAGGTCGTCGAATAGCTGTCCCAATCTCAAGAGCCGGCAGGACCGTCGACGGTCCTACTTGCACGCCTCGTAGGCACGCATGGTCGGCGGAATGTTGCGAAACTCTCGCTCCTTCGTTACCTCGGAGAAGTGCTCCCGGAGCGGCTCCTCCAGGTGATTGTAGTTCTGATAGACGAGAAACTTTCCATCGTCGGCCAGCACGTCGCAGGTCCGGTTGAGCAGATCTTCTTTTTCGTTCTCGTCGAGAAAGGAGAACGGAATGCCAGACACGATGTAGTCAACCTCATCGATTTCCTGGTCTGCCAGAATATTTTCGATGTTTTGGGCCAGATCTTTGACAACAATGGCCCGCGGATCATCCGCCGTCATCTCTTCGAGCATCTCCACGAAGTCGGGGTTACTCTCAACGAGGATGAGCGTCGAGTCGGCGGTCATGTTCTCCAGGATGTATTCGCTGAAGACCCCATTTCCAGGCCCATATTCCACGATGACCGCCGGCTCGTCGAAGTCAATCCACTTGCAGACCCGCTCGACGAGAAACGACGAGGACGGGGCAATGGCGGCGACGTCCCGATCCTGTATAAAATTCTTGATGTATGAAAGCGTCCCGGTAAGAGTCGGCACGAGTACGTAGAAGGTGTTTGTGGAGAAAGAATGGCGAACGTCACGATCATCCCGATGGGTCGCACAGTACATCCACTACGCTCCCCAGCTGTCGGGCCCCGGGTTCAGCCGCAAGCGGCAACGGTGCTCAGACTACTTTTCACGCACCGGAACGCCCCGTCGCCGGGGCGCGCCTTGCGATGATCTGGAAAGAACGTTCGTACTGATCCGCACACAGGTACGTAAATCACGCTCTCAGCTCAGAGGAGGAGACCTAAGATGCTGGGAATCTCAGATTCCCTGAACCGTGTGACACTTCCGCCGGAATTTTCCTCAGAAGTCATTCACGTATCAGTAGGACGGGCACCCAACCCGAAGGGACCCGCACAGTACGCCCTTCCCCATGTGGGATCATCTTCGGTAAAGTAGGGCCGCGAAGCGCCCCCTTTCAAACGCTGACGGCCCCTACTCCATGAAGGATCTCTAAGAAGCGTCTTATTTACTTCCGACTCGACGGCGACTCTGTGTCTAGCATCTGGACCAGGTCTTCCTGTAGGGCAAGGAACGCCGTTCCTTCGTACCGGCCCACGATGCGCCCGTCTTCCCCAATGAGGAAGCGGGTGGGTACGTCGGCGACGTTGTAGGTCTTCACGAGGGGATCTTCCCGCCCTCCGGCAGCGATCACGCGATGCCCCGGCACCGATCGGTCGTTCGCAAAGGCCTGGTAGAGAAGCGTGTCCGGCTCAATGGAGACGGAGACGAAGGCCACCGAGTCGGGGCGAGTCGCCTCGTAGAGCGCGTTCCGGGTGGACAGTTGTCGTTCATACAGCTGATTTCCGGGCGCAAAATACTCGAGCATCACCGGTCGCCCCTGGAGTTCATCCAGCGAAAGCGAATCGCCGGAAAGGGTCCGGGCCCTAACGTTTGGGGCCTCGTTGCCCGGCAGCAGGTTCTTCACCTCGTAGGTAGCCCGGTCGGCCCACTCGGCCCACTTCGTGTTGGGATAGGCGGCCTTCAGGTCCTGGGCCGCGGAAAGTGCCGCCTCCGATTGAAGGCTGTCGACGAAGGCGCGCACACGAGCGGCCTGCACTCCGGCTCGCTGCGCATCGGTCTCGGCCCGCTCCTCGAAGGCATCGAGAAGAGCGAGGGCCGACTGCTGCCCCTCGAGCTGCGCTGCGGCCCGCCGGGCCACCTGCGCCGCTTCCACGAACCTCGGGTTCGAGGGCTCGATGGACTGCGCCCGCGCCACCACGAGCGAGTCGTTCCAGCCCGTAAGCAGCGAGAGGGATTCGGTGGCGGCAAGCTGACTCGCATAGGTCCCGGGGAAACTTTCTCGGAGTCCCCAAAGGACACTGGTCGTTTGCCGAATGCGATGCGCCATCGCATTCGATTCGCCCGCGTCGGACTGGAGTCCGTCCACGAGGGACCGGCGGTGCTGCGCCAACGTGTTTCGGTACCCAGCGAGCGCCGCATTCTCCGGCGAGCGAACGCGAAGGGGCCGGTTTTGAAGCGGGAACGTTGCCGCAAGCGTGGTGGAATCGCCGTTGGCAACGACGTAGTCGGTGCTTGCAAGTCGCCGATGCCCCCGACGTCCCCACACCGTTAGCGTGTAAATGCCGCGGTCCGGGGCCGTCACGGTCGTTCGAAATCGACCGGACGGGTCCGTGACGACGTGCCCGAGGGTATCGATGGCTCGCCTGTTGGCGTCGATCACCAGCACTCGAAAGCCGCTATAGTCCCCCGACGCGTCGACACTCGACCGGACCGTGATTTGCCCCTCCAGATGTGCCTCCACCTCCTCGGAGGAGGACCCACAGCCCAGGACAAGAGCGACAGCAAAGAACGAGAGGAGGCCCCAGCGAAGGAGTCGGGCGGTCATCAAGGAGTTGGACAGTCGGGTCACGTTGGGCTGCATCCGTGTCACACTACTCGTCAACAGCTTCCCGCTGGGCATTGAGCCTCTCGCGGAGCAGTTCTCGAACGAGTTCCGGGTCCGGGGAGCCGTCGAACCGTTGCATCACCTGCCCGATGAAGAAGCCCAGCAGTCCCTCTTTGCCGTCGAGGTAGGTTTGCACCTGGTCGGGATGATCGTCGATTACGTCCTCCACGACGGGCGTGATGGCATCGGGGTCCGTCACCTGGATCAAGTCGCGCTCGTCCGCAATTTTTCCCGCGCTCTTTTCCGTCTCTTCCATCATGACTTCGAACACCTCCTGTACTCCGTTGGAACTCACCTTGTCCTGCACACGGAGAAATGCCAGCTGCGCCAGCCGTTCCGGATTCACCGGCAGTTCCTCGACCGAAATTGACTGCTCGTTGAGAACGCGCATTACCTCGGTCATCACGAGGTTCGACACGAGCTTCGCTTGCGCGTCGGTGTCTCCCCCCTTCGTGCGCTTGTAAAGCTGATCGAGCGCCGCTTCGAAGTAATCCGCCACCTCTCGCTCCTCGGTGAGAACCCGGGCGTCATAGGGCGGCAGTCCCACCTCTTCCACAAATCGGCGGCGACGAGCGCGCGGCAGCTCGGGAAGATTGGCCCGCACGTCCTCGATCGTCTCGTCGTCGATCTCGACCTCCACCAGGTCCGGATCCGGCAGGTAGCGATAGTCGTGCGCCTCCTCCTTCGAGCGCATAGGCCGGGTGACCCCCGCGTCGGGATCCCACAGGAGGGTCTGTTGCTCCACAGCGTCGCCTCGCTCCAGCGCGGCAGTCTGGCGCGTAATCTCGTAGTCGAGCGCCTTCTCGACGTGGCTCATCGAATTCATATTCTTCAGCTCGGTCCGCGTCCCGAGCTGCTCGCGGCCCCGCGAGCGCACACTCACGTTCGCGTCGCACCGGAGCGACCCCTCCTCCATGTTGCCGTCGCTGATGCCAAGATAGCGCACCAACTGGCGCAGCCGCTTCAGAAAGAGATACGCCTCCCGGGGCGTCCGCAGGTCCGGCTCAGTCACCATCTCCAAAAGCGGCACGCCGCAGCGGTTGAAGTCGAGACGCGTTGCCCCCTCGTCCTGATGAAGCGACTTGCCCGCATCCTCCTCCATGTGAATGCGGGTGAGCCCGATGCGCTTCGAGACGGTTCTCAGCGTCTCGTCCGCGTCCTCCTCCGGGAAGATCTCCAGGTACCCGTCGTAGCAGATGGGCGTGTCGTACTGCGAAATTTGATACCCCTTCGGCAGATCCGGGTAAAAGTAGTGCTTGCGAGCGAAAACCGACCGGGGGGCGATGGAGCAGTTCGTGGCCAGGCCCAGGCGCAGTGCGTACTCGACGGCCCGCTCGTTGAGGACGGGCAGCGTGCCGGGGTGACCCAGGCTCACGGGATCGACCTGCGAGTTGGGCTCGGCCCCGAATGCCGCAGCGTCAGAGCTGAAGATCTTCGATTCGGTCTGGAGCTGAACGTGTACTTCGAGGCCGATGACCGGCTCGTACGTCTCGTACGCCATGCGTGAAGCGAAGGGGATGAGTGAAGCGAGAATCGAAAAGGCGAGGGACATCCCCGTCTCCGACAGGAGGTACCCGATGCCCTCGGCAAATGTTCGTCCAGGGCCCTCCGACCGCCCCGTTTTCACGAGAGCCTGTTCGGCAGGCGCCCCCTCACGGCCCCTCCGGCGCGTCCGTGTCGAGCGCCTGGTCGTTCAGGCCCCAGTCGTACGGGAGAAACGACACCTCGTACGCCGCTGCGGCCAACTGCTTCCGAACCCTTCCCTCGAAGTAGGTCGCGATTGACTGCTGAAGCGCGTCGGTCGTCGGCCCAAAATCTTCACCGTACCACTTGAGGATGCGGGAGAGGGCAACCTGTCCCTCGTCGGCGGGGATGCGGTTCTTCTCGTCGTTGTGCAAGAAGGCGCGGGCCTGCTCGTCGAGTTGGGTATCGAGCCGAGGCCCCGTGTAGGCCTCGCGGCGGAGGGGCGGGCAGCTCGCGGCCGCACAGACGAGTGCAAAGTGGATGCGGGGCTCGTCGAATCGCTCGCGGATGATCTCGTGCTCAATCTCGTCGAGCGTGCGGGCGGTGTCGGCCACCGCGCCCACGTTTAGTTGAAACGGGCTGTTCTCCTTCGGCTCGGCCGGCCCCGGCGTAATGGCCCACACGTTTTCAACCGGATAGTGGTCGACAACGAGTTTGAGCGCATGGGCGTTGTACGCGTTGATCCAAAAGGCGAGCCGCGTCTCGGGGCCGTGCCCCGATAGATCGGCTCCGGCGAGCCGCCGGAGATACGGGGTCAGTACCGAATCGGCCTCAGTTGCCAGGCGCGAATAGTCGACGGTCCCCTCCGCGTCTACGAAGCGTGCGAGCAGCCGATCGAAGCGGCTGTGATCGATCGGGCCGCGCTCGACCGTGGTAGTTGCGGTTCGCTCCTGCGCCCCCACCGGACCCACGGCAACCCCCAATCCAATGACAATAATCCCCAAGAAGCGAGTCACGAGCACAGCGTCCACGAGATGTGCAGTCCTCTGGTTCGGTTGAGCGTCGAGGTTAGTGATCGGCACTCAGCGGGGCCGAGCCCCCGTCCCCCAACTCCGGCTCGTCGTCCTCCTCCGGCCCCAGGACGACCTGCGCCGTGTCCGGAGCGGAATTGTCGGAATCGACCGTCAGTGCGGCACACGACCATCCGATGATGCCGCCCACGTACGCCACAATCACGAGCGCGAGGCCCAGATACGAGCGGAACCGAGACTCAGAGTCAGACACGAGACGAACCAAGTATGCATGCAGAAGGATTCGGAGCCTGTAACGGCCCCGGTCGGAGGATGCTCCATACCGACCGGCCCGGCGGACAAGTTCCCTCTTTCCGAAACGAGTGGGCGTGGTCCCCGATCACATCTCCTCCTTTCGGGAGGGCTCCTCCTCAGTAGTTGAGTGGCCCCAGTGCAGAGTCAAGCAGCCCCTTTGAGGTAGAGTCGTTCCTCCGAGGCGATCTTGATTCGAGGCGATCTAGATCGCCAAAGCCGAGGCGCTTCGTAGGGGCCGTAGGTCATGCCGCTGGCACCCCTTTCAAGGTGTGACGGCTTTTGGTCTTACACTCGCCTGAAACGCCCGCTTCGCTCCCGGTTCCAGGCTATGTCTTCGGCGGTATCCTCCGGAAACGCAGGTTTTCGTCACGAAGGGACCGACGAAACCACAGCCGAGGACCGCTTTCGTCCCCGGCGCGGGAATCGAAGATGAGTACTTCCCGGCAATTCCTCCGAGACCTTGAAAGGGGTGGTCATGCCGCTGGTGCAAGTGCTCTTGGAGTGAATCTCTCCGAATTCAGCGGAAACGGGAGGTCCAAAAGGACTCCCTCAAACATTTGCCTGCCCCGCTGTACTGTGAGAGCTTCTGGTCCCAAAGAGACCAATCGAAAGAGCACCAGGGCGTTCTCAGACAATTTCTTTGGGAGGGAATTGCTTGAGACTGCCCCCGTGCGGCACGCTCAGGGCGTCTCGCCGAGCGGGAACAGAACTTCGAGCCGGGCAACAGCATTGGCGAGGCTTACCGAGGCAATCGCCTCCAGCGTGCCATCCCGATCCAGTCCGTGGGTACACTTCCGCGCCACCCGCTTGATGGGCCCGAAGTCGTATCGGATCGACGAGCGAGCCAGCCGAAGCAGCGGCTCGGCCCGATCGTCCACGGCGGCGCCCCCAAGTTGACTGAGCGCGTGGTCGAACACGTCGGCCGATAGCCCATGCCGCTCATCGAGCAGCGCCTGGACCCGCGTCTCCAGTTCCGTCGCCGCCACGCCCCGCGCCACGACGCCGAGCATAAGCAACTTCGTCTGCACGGAGAGGGGCCGCTCCTCGTCCAGCCACTGCTCCAAAAAGCCCTGCACGAGGGCTCCCCCCTTCGTTCCGCGAAGGGGCTCGATCCAGGTGGCGAGCGGGCCATCGGCCTCGTCCATTCGGAGCCGATCCGGCCCGTCGTGTCTCTTCTTCGTAAGCCGAAGGAGCGGCAGGGCCACACTGCGCCAGGGCCGCAAGTACCAGCGGTCGGCCATCTCCTCGAAGGTCCCCACCGGGATCGAGAGCATGGTTCCGATCCGGTTGGCCGCCAGGTTCAAGACTACGACGGCGGCCATCTCCCGCACAGCCATCGTCGAATAGCCACAGTCTTGCAGCCGGTCGAGGGCCTCCGGCACGCCCTCGCACCGCGACAGCCGCACCGCAAACCGAAGTGCCCATTCCTCCCCCCGCTCGAAGCCCTGGGCCGAAAAGTGTGTCTCCAGGTTCTCCAACTCAGGCGGCGAAAAGTTCGACAGCCGAAGGAGGGTGCGAAACGTACTGTAGCAGAAACGACAGGAGTTGTCACGAGCAATGATGAACGAGAGCGCGGAGGCGAGGTCCTCGTCGAGGGCCTCCAGCACCGGATCGGACAGAAACAAAAAAGGACGATACAGCCACGGGTGGGGCGCCACGTACGGAACCGCCCCCGACACCATTCCCACCCGGCGACGAAACGTCTGCTCGAGCTCGGGGGCCGCCCGTGGCTCCACCAGCGGGGTGCCCCATTCCTCCTCAGTCGGCGGACGTGGATCGTCAAAATCAAGGGCGTCGGGCATCGACGAAGAAGCGTTGTCTGCAGAAAACAAAGTCGACGGGACCGGGAACGAAGTCACGTCCCCGCAGAGCCACTTCACGCTCCGGACCTTTCAGTTCATTCATTCCGTACAGCGTTGACGCGCAAATGCCTTTCAGTGTTCGTCGAAGATCCGATGGCCACCCCACAGCTCGACGACGACGGCAGCATTGTCACGCTTGACCTCCACGGCGCCACGGTCGATGAGGCCATCGACCTCACCTACCAGACGCTGCGGATGGCCGAGGACCGTGGTCGCACGCGCCTCAAGCTCATCCACGGCTCGTCCACGACCGGCAGCAGCCGTCGCACCATCAAGAGCGCCCTCCACGACCTGCTCGACCGGGGCAAACTGGGCCGCCACGCCACCAACGTCATCCGCTCCCAAAACAGCCTCGTCCTTGCCCTGGACCTGACCGCCAACACAGATCCCACACCCATCGAGCTCCGCGACGTTCAGCCGTAACGCCGAAGAACGCACCTGCAGACGAACGGTGTTCACCCGAGGGCGCACGAGCCCGGCCGTTCTATCTTCTCCTGAGGAACCGGCGAGACGGGCGAACTCCCGTAACGGACCTGAGACCGTTCGCACTTATTCATTGCCTTTGACACAACCCCTTGCTTCCCCGTGCGTCCCCGCATTGGCATCACCACCGCACTCGACGATGGCTCGCAGCGCCTCGATCGGCGCTACGTGACGGCCGTCGAACGGGCCGGGGGACTGCCCCTTCCCCTCCCACTGGTTGAGACCGCCGACGCCCGGTCCGACGTCGCCGATCTGCTCGACGGCCTCGTCGTCATCGGCGGCCCGGCCGTCACCGACGGCCTCGTGGGCTCGGTGCCCGACGATCTGGGCACCCTCGATCCCGACCAGGACGCCGCGGATCGGGCGTGGCTGGATCGGTGCTGGGACGCGGGGCTGCCCATCCTGGGCATTTGCTACGGCATGCAGCGCCTCAACGCCCGGGCCGGCGGCACCATCTACGGCGACGTAGAAGCTCAGCTCGACGGCGCCCTCACCCACAGCCAAAAGCGCGGCGCCACGTCTCATCCGGTCCACCTTCATCCCGATGCCCGGCTCCACGACCTGCTGGAAAAAGACACCCTCACGGTGAACACCCGCCACCTCCAGGCCATCGCCTCGGTCGGCGAGGGATTTTCGGTTGCCGCCACCGCCCCAGACGGCGTGATCGAAGCCATCGAACACGAAAACGGCAGGGTTTTTGGGGTCCAGTTCCATCCCGAACGGATGGGGGCCGCCACGCAGCCGCTGTTTCGAGCCCTCGTCAACGACGCAGCGCGGACCCCTCTGCCAACCCCGTAGTCCTTCTCTCCCCCGGGACCAGCCATGAAGCGTTTTCGCCAGCTCTTTTCGGACCATCTTTCTGCCGCTACGGCCCTCTCTGCGCGGGGCCGCATCGCAACTGGGTCGGTGGGCGGCCTCCTCATTCTCTTCCTGCTGGCACCGACGCTCGGCGGCACGACCCTCGGGACCCGGCTGATGGACCGCGTTCACGATGCGGCCTATTCTCTCGGGGCGGTGATCGGAACAGACACGACCAGCTGGAACGCGCCGTCTCTCCCCCCGACGCCCATCCTGCGCAATCTGCCCGCCCATCCAGCCAACGAACTGGCACCGTACCTGACCCCCAACGCCCAGTCGTCGGCGGTGCCCAATCCGCACGTGCTCGACGAATTCCACGATCTCCTGGCGCAGTTCACCCGTCGCCAAACAGCCGACGACAACTTTACGGTCCGGGTCATCGACCGTCGCACGAACGAGACCCTCGAGCTGTACGAGTTCACAAAGCAGCGAAGGGCCTTCCAGCGCGGGGCCGTCATCGATTGGCAGACCCTCGACGACCACCGACGCACCGTGACGCGCCGGCTCGTGGACAAATACGAGCACCGAGGGGTGCCCCTGGACGACATCATCGTGCGGTGGGGCCGCGCCAACCAGATCGAGGAGGCGCAGAAGCGGGCGCGGCCGTATCAGGCCTATGAGATCCAGCTGGCTCAGCACCTCGGACTCAGCCTCCTGTCCACCCAGATCGGCACCGTCGAGACCTTCCACCAGGACGACCTCGTCTCGTCCGTCGGGGCAAAGAGCCGCTACCAGATGATGCCGTGGATCCTGCGGCGCAGCGGGGTAAATGCGTACGATCTGCAGTCGGAGGCGGGCACCCGCGTGCCGGTGGAAGAAGCCCTACATCCGCTCCTCACGATGGAGCCGGCTTTCCTCCTCCTGCGCGGCTACGTCAATGCCGTCGGCCACGAGATCCCGGGCCTCTCGGCCTACCACGCCGGCCCCGGCAACATTTACACGATCTATCGCCGCTACGTCACCGACTCCGGCTACTACGAGAGCACATCCACCGTCGCCGACGCTTACATCTGGGCCGCGACCGAGGGATTCGACACGATCAGCGCGGAAACGACCTTCGGCGGCTTTTCCCGGGGCTACGTGCCCTCCGCGTACGGCGCCCTCAACGCCCAGGATCAACGGCCGGTCGACCTCTCACAGACGCTCCGTACGGCCCGCGTTCAGCTGAAACCTGACACGACCCTCTCCCTCCGCTCCCTGGTGACGGTCCTCGACACGACGGCTCGCGCCTTCGACTGGGGGCCTGCTTCTACCGAGCCGACGACCTACGCCCGGTTCCGCGCCCTCAACGAGCACATGGGCCTCCCGGCCTCGGAGGACGGCGCCCTGCCGCCCGCCGCCAACGTCACGCTGCCTTCCACCGTCGACGGGAAGGCCGTGCGGTTTTTCCTCCCCATAGCGGCCCCAGACGCCCTTCGGCGGGCCGGCCTTGACGTGCTCGCCCCCGACCGCACGTTCCGATTTGACGAGTCGACCTACCCCCCGCCGTCGACCGCACAGCGCACCGTCTGGGACGAGCGATACGACGCCCTCGTGGACGACATCGAGCACTTCGGCTTTACCCCGGAACACCGGGAACGGCTTCTTTCACTCTCCGAAAAGTTCGAAGAACTGGCTGCGGAGACGCCCTCCCGCTACCGACGACGCCAGCTCGACATTATTCGCACCCATCGCCGCATCTGGATGTCCGATCCCTGGGACAAGCTCTCGGCGCTCGCCGTGCACGCAACGGGCCAACGGACAGCGCCGATCCACTCCCCGACGGAGGCGCCCGATCAGACCGATCTGCGTGAGGACGTGCAAAATACAGCCCGATCAGATGGGGGCGGGGCACACCCCTGAGCGACAACAAACGTCAGCAACGGACTCCCGATCGGTAAGCCGCTCACGCACGACCCACACTCTATGGGAAGGAATGAACGGGTGGATGCCTCCGTCCTGTTGCCTCCTCCGTTTATACGGAATCCGTTCGATCATGTCGGGATGCTTGAGACGACGGGCCTCCCGGATGTGCGGAGCTTCACCTAAACGTTCCGACGTAAAACGCTGAGAACGTTATGAAGAGACAAAATCGACTACTCGGGTAAGCCTCCCTTTTCGCAGGCATACATTTCGAACGGGAAACGGTATTTGTCCCCCGCTACAGGCGCGCCTCTGCCTCCCGCATGAGCGCATCCTGTAGGCCCGTTGCGCCGTCCGTGCCGGGCGTGCGCTGCACGTATCGGCCGTCCGGGCGGAGCTCCCACGCCGTCCGGCCGTCGTCCAGGGCGTGCTGGAGCGCCCGCCGGAGGCGCTCTTGATGCGCCGGATCCGGCACCGGCACCGCCGCCTCCACCCGGTCGTTGAGCCGGCTGCGCTGCCAGTCGGCGCTGCTGATGTAAACCGACGGGTCGCCGTCGTTCTCGAACCAGAACACGCGGTCGTGCTCCAAAAAGCGCCCCACGACACTCACCACCCGAATCGTCTCGCTGAGTCCCTCCAGGCCGGGCCGCAGGCGGCAAATGCCGCGCACGATGAGGTCGATCTCAACGCCCGCCCGTGATGCCTCGTAGAGGGCGCTGATGAGCCGGCGGTCGCCGAGCTCGTTCATCTTAGCGATAATGCGTCCGCCGCTCCCGGCCTTCGCGTGCTCGATCTCCCGCCGAATGAGCTGGAGGAATGAGTCGCGCATCTCCTGCGGGGCCACGATGAGCCGGTCGTATTCCTGTTCGGGGGAATACCCGGTCAGGTAGTGAAAAAAGTTCGTGAGGTCGCGCCCAATGCTGTCGTCGCAGGTGAGCAGGCCGTAGTCGGTGTAGCGGCGGGCCGTCTGGATGTTGTAATTGCCGGTGCTAACGTGACAGTAGGTACGGGGGCCGCTTCCTTCCTGTCGCACCACGAGGGCCGCCTGGGCGTGGGTTTTGAGGCCCACGAGGCCGTAGGCGACGTGTACGCCCGCATCCTCCAGCTTGCGCCCCCACTCGATGTTCTCCTCCTCATCGAAGCGCGCTTTCACCTCCACGAGCACGGCCACCTGCTTGCCGCGCTCGGCCGCGTCGACCAGGGCCGCCACGATGGGCGACTCGCTAGACGTGCGGTAGAGCGTCTGCTTGATGGCCAGCACCTGCGGGTCCTGCGCCGCCTCTTCGATGAAGCGCTGCACGCTGGCGGTGAACGACTCGTAGGGGTGGTGCACCAGCAGGTCGTCCTCGCGGATGACCTCGAAGACGGAGTCGGGGTCGGGCTCGCCCCGCTCGCTGCGGAGGCGCGGCGGCACTTTCGGGGTCCACGACGGGAAGCGCAGATCCTTTCGGTAGCGTTCGTCGGGAATGTGGAGGTCCGCCAGCGCGGTCACGTCCGAGTAGTCGATGAGCCTATCGGCCACGTACACGTCCCGCTCGTCGATGTCGAGCTTGTTCCTCAGAAAGGCGCGAACCGACTCGGGCATCGCCTCTTCCACCTCCAGCCGCACGACGGGCGCGAACCGGCGCTCGCGGAGCCGCTCCGAGATCATCTCCAGGAGGTCGTCGGCCTCCTCCTCGTCGCGGCGCACGTCGGCGTTGCGGGTGACGCGGAATGCGTAGACGCCCTCCACCGCCATCCCCCGAAAGAGCTCGTCGGCGTGGTGCGCGATGACCTGCTCGATGGGCACAAACTGGAGAGGGGCCTCCAGGGGGAGCCATCGCCTGCGGCTCGTGGGCACCTTCACGCGGGCAAAGTGCTGCGAGCCGCGCTCCGGGTGGCGCAGGATCACCGCCAGCGAGAGGCTCATGTTGGAAATGAAGGGAAACGGCCGCCCCGGGTCCACCGCTAGCGGCGTGAGGATCGGGAAGATGTTCTTGTGAAAGACTTCTTCCATTTGTTTGTGCTGATCGGCCCCGAGCGTCTCGTAGTCACGAATCTGGAGGCCGATCTCGTCGGTGAGGGCGGGAACGAGTTGCTTCCGCCAGGTCGTGCCGAGCGCCCGGTAGAGGGGGCGGAGGGCCTGGTCCACGAGGGCCAGCTGCTCCTCCGGCGTGCGCCCGTCGGCCGAGAGGGTGCCCACGTCGGCAGCGGCCTGGCGTTTGAGGCCGCCCACGCGCTTGCGCACGAAGCCGTCGAGGTTGGAAGCGGCAGTGCCAAGAAACCGCACCCGCTCCAGAAGCGGCGTGCGGGAATCCTGAGCCTCATGCAGCACGCGCCAGTTGTAGTCGATCCAGCTGAGTTCGCGGTTGAGGAAGAGACTCGGATGGTCGAGCTCCACGTCCGAGGGGACGGGTTGGGGGGCGACGGCCCGCGGCGGGCGCTCGTCCGCGGCTGTCCGCTCCCCCTCCGCAGGCTCGTGGAAGGCCGGCGCGTCGGCTGCAACCGTCGGGGAAGAAACCATGAACGAAATTCAGTCAGGAAAAGGGTGTCGGAAGCATCGTCTCCCACGCACAAACTCAGCTATGCACCAACTGGGGGGACAGACATCGCAGATTCCGCGACGGGGTCTACAACTGTTTCTGCAGCGGGCAATTTCCTCTCCTTCGCCCACCAGAGCCAGAATTGCCGCACTGAAGACGCATCACGTGTCCCCGTCGAACTTGTCAGCGTCGTTGTGTACGGGCATCAAGGTACAACCTCCCGACAGGGAAAATAGATTCCAACCAGACCGCTCACGCGTCCGGGAGGTCATAAATAGCTCGCGCATTGGCCGTCGTCACTGCCTCCACTTCCTTCACCGGCACGTCTTTAACCTGCGCCAGCGTGTCGGCAACGTGACGCACGTAGGAGGGCTCGTTGCGGTCGCCCCGGTTGGGTTCCGGCGCGAGGTACGGGCTGTCGGTTTCGACGACGATGTGGTCCAGCGGCACGTCCTCCACGTAGGTGTCCACGTCGCTGTTCGAGAAGGTCATGATGCCCCCCACGCCCACGTAAAACCCGAGGTCCCAGGCCCGCTCGGCCACCGCCGGCGGGTCGACGTAGCAGTGCAAAATGCCGCGCATGCGTTCGGGTCGGTCGGTCGCCGCCCGTTCCTCTTCCAGGATGTCCAGGATGTCCGCCGTCGCCTCCCGGTTGTGAATGACGAGCGGCAGGTCCACCTCGATGGCGAGACGGATGTGGCGACGGAAGAAAGCCTGCTGCTTCTCGTCGAAGGAGCGGTCCCAGTAGTAATCGAGCCCACTCTCCCCCACGGCCACGACGGACGGATGGTCGCACCACTCCCTCACCCGGTCGAGGTCCTGCGGCGTCGCGTCCTCGGTCTCCGACGGGTGCAGGGCCGCCATCGCGTAGAGCCCGTCGTACGCGTCACAGAGGTCGACGGCCTGCTGAATCGACGGCACGTCGATGGCCGGCATCACGATCGTGTCGACCCCGGCGTCGTGGGCTCGCGACAGGACGGCCGATCGATCCTCGTCGAACCGATCCAGGTAAAGATGAGCGTGCGTGTCAACGAGCATAGCGAGCCGGGAAAGCAAATTCGGGGAGTGCCGAGACGAATGGAGGCCGTGCGTCCAACGACACGGGAAAAGCAGCCGGCGCGGATGGGGAAACCGCCGATCCGATGACCGGTAGGCGCAAAGAGGGCGCATTCGAGTACCCATCTTCTCGGTCCGAAGATCGCCCGGACGTCCGGAAGTGTAAATCGATTCTGTTGATTTTCACCGATCCTGCCTCCCCATGTCGTTCTTCGCCGTCCGCTCGTGGACGACCGCTGGCCTCGGCGTGCTTCTGCTACTGGGGACCGGCTCCCCAATCCGGGCTCAGTCGTCGTCCGACGACCTGGACCACGTGCGAGTCCGCCTCCAGCACGACACGCCCGTCGAGAACGTCAAGCTTCGCGTGACGGAGGGTCCACTCGCCGTTCACCTGCCGGGCGAGGGGACCCCCATCATGCGACTGCAATCGGGCGAGTCGACGACGATGGGGGTGCGACGGCAGGACGTCTACCTCCAGCGCGGTGATCGGGGCCTCTACGCAACCGAGCTGACCCTGCGTCCGGCCGGCACCGACGCGTCCTGGTCCCTCTCGTTCGACGGCACCGAAAACGCCACCTACACGGGCGGTCTGTATCTGGCTCCGGACCCGAACCAGGAGTCGGCCCTTCTCGTCGTAAACGACGCCCCGATCGAAGACTACGTTGCCAGCGTGGTGGCCAGCGAGTACGCGCTCGACGACCGGGAAGGCACCAAGGCAATGGCCGTCGTCGCTCGCACCTACGGCCTCTTCGCCTCCGCCAAGTTCGGCGGGGCCTACGACCAGGCCGACGGCACTGCCTCGCAGGTGTACGAGGGCGCCGACGTGATTACCGAACGTTCCCGGCGCGCGACGCAAGCCACCGAGGGGGAAGTGCTGACGTATAACGGCAATCTCATTCAGGCCGTCTACTTCTCCTCCAGCGGGGGCCACACCGCCAACAACGAGGACGTGTGGAAGTCCAGCGAGCCCATCCCGTACCTCCGCGGCACAAACGACCCGTACGACACCGCCTCGCCCCACCACACGTGGTCGACCCGCGTGGACCGCTCCTCCCTCCTCCAGGCCCTCACCCGCAAGCGGGGCACCCTGGTCGAGGGGTTCACCGTCGGCGATCGGGCGCCGCACGGGCGCGTCAAAACCATCAACGTCCTTCAATCGAGCGGGTCCGACCATACGATGAATGCGAACGCTTTTCGGCTTCTGGTAAACCGACGTGTCGAGGGAGCTCGGCTCAAAAGTACGTGGTTCGACGCTCGGCGAGCGGGCGATCAGTACGTGTTTGAGGGCCGCGGCTTCGGGCACGGGGTGGGCCTCAGTCAGTACGGCGCCCACGCGATGGCCGACGAGGGCAACTCGTACCGCGAGATCCTACGATTTTATTACACCGGTGTGGAAATCAAGCCGGTCGAGAACGTTGAGTTTGATCCGATTACCGCGCCGGTTGCCAAGGAGCCGCGCGCAGGCCAGACAGATTCGACAGGGCGTCGGATCGGGTGGTAGCGTCCCTCCCCTCGCGCACCGTCCCACTCGGAAAGCGGCCCTGCCCTTTTTGAATGTTTTCCCCCGTATGCACCGCGTCCCCTCCGCTCTCTGCGTCCTCCTTCTCCTCGTTGCCCCTCCTCTCCTCGCCCAAACGCCGGACTCGACGGCCACCGACACGTTCCGCGTCGAGCTGCCCGAGGTGACGGTCGAGGCCCTGCGCTCGACGGAAACAGAGGCGAGCGCGCCCTTTTCGGTGTCCATCCATCAACGCTCGGTGGACGAGATCGCGCTGCAGGCCCCGGTCTTTCTCCGCGACACCTTCCGCGACCTGCCCGGCGTCTGGATGAATGATCGCGGGCACTTTGCTCTCGGGGAGCGGCTGGTGGTCCGCGGCATGGGGTGGCGCTCGCCCTTCGGCGTGCGGGGCGTGCAGGTCCTGCTCGACGGCATTCCGCTCACGCTGCCGGATGGACAGGCCTTCCTCGACATTGCCGATCCCCTCTTCATCCGCCAGGCGGAACTCGTCCGCGGGCCGTCGTCCCTCTTCTGGGGCAACGGCAGCGGTGGGGTCCTCTTTCTCAACTCGCTGCCGACGTCGGACTCGCCCTCCGCTCAGGTCCGCGCGGGAATGGGCAGTTACGGGCTCCGGCAGGTTAGCGGTGAAGTCGTTCTGGGCCGGCCGAACGAGGGACTCGGCCAGTGGCGCGTGTCTGCCTCAAACATGCGGCAGGACGGCTATCGCGACAACAGCGAGGGACGCTTCACGCGCGGTTTGCTGAGCGGACGGCTCGCGCTGTCTTCACAAACGCAGTTGCAGATCGTGGGGGCGTTCGTGCATCAGGATGCCCAGCATCCCGGCGCCCTCACCCGATCAGAGAAGAAAACAGACCCAACGCAGGCCGACAGCCTATTTGCAAACTTCGGGGCCGACGGCGCCGGGAAGAAAAGCACGCAGGCCCAGCTTGGCCTGAGCGTCACCCACGACTTCGAATCCGTCTCCCTCGACGGGACCCTCTACGGGGGATTTCGGGACCTCGAAAACCCGCTTCCCTTCGTCGTCATCGGCTTCGATCGCCTCTACGGCGGCGGGCGCACCTCGGTCCAGGGCACCGCCGGCTCCATCGAGTGGAACGTGGGCGCCGACGCCGGCTTTCAGCGCGACGACCGTGTCAACTTCAAAACTGACTTCGGCGCTCTCGAACCCACCGACGAGGTCGAGCTCGACCAGCTTGAGACAGTGGTGAGCGGTTCCGTCTTTGGATACGGTCGCCTCTCCCTCACGGATCGGCTTGACCTGACGCTGGGCGTTCGCGGCGACCTCGTCGACTTTCAGCTTGAGGACCGATACCTCGACGACGGCGTCGACGACACCGGGAGTCGCACCTTCTCGGCCGCGAGTCCCGGTGTGGGACTCGCCTACGACACGGGGGCGGCCCTCTTCTTTGCCAATTACAGCACGGCGTTTGAAACCCCGACGACGACGGAACTGGTGAACCGCCCCAACGAGGCCGGCGGCTTCAACGAAACCCTCGATCCCCAACGCACACGAGGGGCGGAGATTGGAGTGCGCGGCCTCTGGGGCAACGCCAATCTGGAATACGACGTGACCCTCTACGGGCTTCACGTGAGCGATCGCCTCGTCCAGTTTCAGTTCGACGATCCGGACAGCGACCGAGCTTACTTCCGGAATCTCGGCGACAACGTGCTTCGGGGCTTCGAGGTCGCCCTCGACTGGCGCCCGCGCCCCTGGATCCGGGGAACGCTCACCTACACTGGCAACCGGAGCATTTTTGCCGACGGCGACCTGAAAAACAACCGCGTGCCCGGCGTTCCCGAACAGCGACTGTTTGGCCGTCTCACCAGCTCTGTAGATCCGGTGTGGCTCCGCGCGTCAGTCGATCAGGTAAGCAACTACTACGTCGACAACGCCAATTCAGCGGTTTCGGAGGGATACACTCTCGTCGATCTCCGCGTCGGCCTCCAAGGCCTCGGGCTCGACGCGGTCACGGTCCGCCCGTACGCCGAGGTAAGCAACCTCTTCGACACCCAGTACAACGGCTCCGTTTCGATCAACGCCGGCGACAACTTCTACGAGCCCGGTCCGGGGCGCGCGTACAAGGCGGGACTCACGGTCACGCTTCCGTAAGCACGGCCTCGCTTCACTCGTCGACCGCGATCCAGGGCGAGGCCCCGTCCCACCACCCGCCCCGCGCCATTCGGGGAGTCGAGTGGGCCCAGGCGCCGCGCCCGTCGGCGTCCAGGAGCAGAAGCCCGCCCGTCGCGCCCGCGCCCTCCGGATTCGTCACCGCCCGGTGCATGTGCGCGAGCCGATTGCGCGCAACCGTTTCGGGATGCGCGTCGTCGTCGAGCGACTGAACGGCGCGGCTCGACAGGACGACGGCCGCAATGGCCTCGCCCCATCCCGTGGCGCCCGCGGCCCCCGCCGCCGTCGCGTAAAACCCCGATCCCGGCAGCGGCGAATCGCCCACGCGGCCCGGCGGCTTGAAGGGCGTCCCGCCCGTCGAGGTCGCAGCGGCGAGCCGACCGTCCGAGTCACGGGCCACGCAGCCCACCGTGTCTGCCCCCGACGCGTCAGGAGCCCCCGGGAGAAACGACGTGCTCGGATGCGTCCGGTCCACCTGATCGCGGATCTGCTCGTAGCGACATCGCTCGCGCTCGCAGAGGAGGTGCTCGTTCTCGACGAGCTCCATCCCTTCAGCCTTCGCAAAGCGCTCCGCCCCCTCGCCCGCCAGCATCCGCACCCGCCCGTCGCCGGCATCGAGGAGACGGCGCGCCACCCGAACGGGCTGGGCCAGCCGCTGCGTGGCCATGACGGCCCCGTACGCCAGCGTCGATCCGTCCATCACCCCGGCGTCGAGCTCCGCTTCGCCATCCTGGTTGAGCATCGCCCCGCAGCCCGCATCGAACGCCCCGTGCGCCTCCAGGACCGCCACGACGCTCGTCACCACCTCCACCGCCGCCGCACCCGCTAGGAGCCGCTCGCGACCGCGGTCGACCGCCGCCCGGAGCCCGTCGCGGTGCGCATCGAGCGCCGCGTCGGGAATGTCCCACGCCCCGCCGTGCACCAGAAGCGCCGGTCCCG
>CAZSBW010000011.1:0-19622 GCA_964604815.1 uncultured Salinivenus sp.
GGAAATCCCTCGAACGACTCTGCCGGGATCTGGGAGAGCAGTTCGGAGATGCGTGGGGAGTGGAATGTGATACGTGAGGAAGGGCCTTGCTGTCATTCACGTATCACTCCTCCTGAGCCGTCGTATTCGGGCACGATCCATTCGATCTACTCTTTTTTGTCGGAATGAGCAGCCTCCTCTGGGTCTTGAAAATGGCGTGGCGCGACAGTCGTGGCAGCCGCAAGCGCCTCGCCCTCTACTTCTCCGCGATGACGCTGGGGGTGGCCGCGCTCGTGGCCATTCGGGGCTTTGGCGACAACCTGTCTCAGACGGTCGACGAAGAAGCCAAGGCTCTCCTCGGGGCCGACGTCCGCATCGACTCCGACGAGGCCTTCGACGATTCGACCGAGGCCCTCATCGACTCCCTCGGCGGCCGGCAGGCGCGGCGCATTGCCTTCGGCTCGATGGCCCTCTTTCCGAAGACAGGGGGCACGCGGCTCGCGGCGGTGCGGGCCGTCGAAGGAGACTTTCCGTTCTACGGGACGCTGGAGACGCGCCCCGACAGCGCGGCTCGGATCTACCAGCAGGGGCGCAACGCCCTCGTGGCCGGCAGCCTGCTCAACCAGTTCGGCGTTGGGGTGGGCGACTCCGTTCGAATTGGGCGCGTCTCGTACCGGATCGTCGGGGAAATCAAGCAGGCCCCGAGCGAATCGTCGCTCAACTCCCCCATCTACATTCCCCGGGACGAGCTGGACACGTCGCTCCTGAGCCGGGGCAGCCTCGCCGAATATGAGGCCTACGTCAAGTTCGAGGAGGACCGAGACGTCGATCAGCTCGCGGAGAACCTCGACCCGATGCTGGAGCGCCGCGACGCGGACCTGGACACGGTGGAGGAGGAGGCGGGGAACTGGCGCGAGGGCCTCGGCAACCTGTACCGCTTCCTGAGCCTCGTGGGGTTCGTTGCGCTGCTGCTCGGGAGCCTGGGCGTGGCCAGCGCCGTTCACGTGTACGTCCAGCGGCGCCTCGCCTCGATTGCCGTCCTGCGCTGCCTCGGGGCCTCGGCGGGCCGCACCTTTCGGATCTATCTGGTGCAGGCCGGCGTGCTGGGCCTGCTGGGGGCGGGGGCCGGGAGCGCCCTCGGGGTGGGCCTGCAGACCTACGTGCCGCGCCTGCTGGGCGACTTCCTGCCGTTCGAGATGAGCTTCTCGCTGTCGTGGACGGCGGTTGGGCTGGGCCTCCTCGTGGGCGTGGGCGTGACGCTGCTCTTTGCGCTGTGGCCGCTGCTGGAGGTGCGCGGGGTCTCGCCGATGCGCGCCCTTCGGACAAACGTGGAGCCCACGACCGGCGGCTGGCGCGACCCGGCCCGCTGGGCCGTGGCCACACTCATCGCAGCGGGCGTGACGGGCGTGGGCCTGCTGCAGGCGCCCACCTGGCAGATCGGGCTCGGCTACGCGGGGGGCGTGGCCGCCGTCTTTGGGGTGCTCGCCCTTGTGGCTTGGGGCATCGTAGCGGGGGTGCGCCGTTTCTTCCCGTCCTCCTGGGCGTACCCCTGGCGTCAAGGCCTGGCCAACCTCTACCGCCCGCAGAACCAGACGACCGTCCTCATGCTGGCGCTCGGACTGGGGACGTTCCTCATCGTCTCGCTCTTCCTCGTGCAGCAGACCCTCCTGGAGCAGATCAAGGTGGCCGGCGGCGAGGGACGGCCCAATCTGCTCTTCTTCAACGTGCAGAACGAGCAGGTGGAAGAGGTGAAGGGCATTGTGCGGGACGCCGGCCTGCCCGTGATGGCCGACGAGTCGATCGTGACGATGCGCCTGCAGGCCGTCCGTGGGCGCACGGTTGACGAAATCCGGCAGGACTCAACCACACGGACCACCTTTGCGCACGAACGGGAGTACCGCGTAACCTACCGCGATCACCTCACGGATAGCGAGACGCTGGTCGCGGGCGAGTTCGTGGGGCAGTACGAGGGAGCGAATCCGTTCCGCACGGACGCCGCGGTGCCCATCTCGGTGGAGCGGGACATTGCCCGCGAGGACCTGAACGTAGGCATCGGCGACACGCTCACGTTCGATGTGCAGGGTCGTCCCCTCACGACCGTCGTGTCTAGCCTCCGCAAGGTGGACTGGCAGCGCATTCGGACCAACTACTTTGTCGTCTTCCCCGAGGGGGTGCTGGAGCAGGCGCCGCAGATGCACGTGCTGCTCAGCCGGTCGGCCAGTGACACCGTCTCGGCGCAGGTGCAGCAGCGCGTCGTGGCGGATCATCCCAACGTGTCGGCCGTCGACCTGTCGCTTGTGCTCTCGACGTTTCAGGATCTCTTCGGGCGGCTGGCGTACGTCATTCGCTTCATGGCGCTCTTCAGCGTCGTGACCGGTCTCATCGTGTTGGCGGGGGCGGTGGTGGTGAGCCGCTACCAGCGGGCCGAGGAGAGCGTGTTGCTGAAGACGCTCGGGGCCTCGAAGTATACGGTCCTTCTCATCATGGCGGTCGAATACCTTTTCCTTGGCGTCTTCGCGGCGGCGACGGGCATCCTGCTGGCCCTCGCGGGGGCGTGGAGCCTGTCCTACTTTGTGTTCGAGGGGCCGTTCGTGGTGGCGCCGTGGGCGCTCCTTCTCGCGTTCGTCGTCGTCACCGCCCTCACGATCGGCATCGGCCTCTTCAACAGTCGCGGGCTTTACGATAAGCCCCCGCTCGACGTGCTGCGGGCAGAGGTGTGAGGCCCGGTCAGGCGTCCCCCTCGGTGGTAAAGTCGCCCAGTCTCCAGGCGCCGCCCCACACGTGCCACCGCTCGACGAAGCCGGTTCCGGGCTTCACCGTGATGCGTCGTTCGTCGTCGACGGCTTCGGGGATGTCGAAGGAAAAGCGGATGCAGTTCTCGAACCGTCCGGTGGGGGTGTCGAGCGACCGGACGCGAGAGACTCGAACCTCGTAGTTGCGGTAGGTATATGTCGAATCCCCATCCACCGAGGGATCGAGCCAGAGCCGTTCGGTGCCGTCCTCGCGGCGGTAGACGTGTCCGTGGTCCCCTTCGCGCAGCAGCGTCGTGTCGCCGCCCCAGAGGCCGGTGACGGCCGTGTACGACCGGTTGTCGATGCGATCGGCGTGGAGGGCGCGGATGCGGGTGGTGTCGGGGGGCGGGTCGTCCGCCGACGAGGAGAGGAGGGTCCACTCGGTGCCCGGGGCCAGCGGGAGGAGGGTCCCCTCGAACGAGGGTGGGGACGAGGAGGACCCGAAAAGGTCGCACCCGGTGAGGAGTAGCAGCCCGAGGAGCGGCGGGAGCACGGCGATTCGGAGCATGGTCGGCGGAGGATTGTGTCGAGGGGATAGTCGTATCACGTACACGTGAGCCGGCGGGGATACCCAGTAGTGGGACGTTGCTTCGGGGCGTGTGCTCACACAGGGGGCAACTTGTTCGCCGACGGTCAGTCCACGACTGGAGAACGGCGAGGAAATCTGAGGTTGATCCGCGGATATTTCAGTGACGACTACGAGGTCGCGTGGGAGGGGGCAACCGAAAAGTCTCCGGAATTGGTGGTTCCTAACCGGGCGCAGTCCGCAAAACCACGCGAGTGTTACGTCGATGGTCGCGCTTGAACACACCGGATCAAGCCGAGAGGGGACTCAATATGAAAAGCAGCTTCACAGACACTCGTCCCACGCAGGATGTCGTTCCGATCATGAACAAGATTCCGGAGGCCACCCCGGAGATCCAGGAGCAGGTAGCGCCCGAGGCCGTCCAGCAGCGGGTCCGGTCCGTGAAGCAGCGCCTCGCGCAGGCCTGCGAGCGTGCGGGCCGGTCGGGCAAATCCCTTACTATCGTTGCCATTTCTAAGACCTTTCCCATGGAGGCCATCGCCGCGGGGAAGCAGGCCGGGCTCGACCACTTCGGGGAGAATCGGGCTCGGCAGCTTCGGGACAAGGCCCGAGCGCGCATCGGGGCCTTCAAAGGCGGGGACGTAACGTGGCACATGGTGGGCCCCCTGCAAACGAACAAGGCCAAGTTTGTGGCCCGACATGCCGATTGGTTCGATGCCCTCGACCAGCCGCGTCTCGCCGAGGAGCTCGACGAGCGGGCGGCCAGAAACAACCGCGTGCTTCCCTGCCTCGTGCAGGTGAACGTCTCCGGCGAGGATCAGCGGTCCGGCCTCGCCCCGGAAGAAACCCATGACTTTCTCGATCGCTGCGCAAGGTACGAGCACCTCGCCGTTCGGGGCCTCATGGCCCTTGCGTCCTTCGTGGACGACCCGGAGGACGTACGTGGAGAGTTTCGGCAGATGCGCGAACTATTTGAGACCTATGATGCGGGCAGGAATCCGCGGGTGGAAATGGAGGAGCTCTCCATCGGCATGAGCAACGACTTCGAGGTGGCTGTGGAGGAGGGGAGCACGATGGTTCGGCTCGGGAGCGCCCTCTTTGGGCCCCGCGATTACTGAATTTTAAACGACGCCGCCGAGTCGTTTGGCCGTCGGGCACGTCTGCCTCCAGGGGGCGAGGGTACGATCTCGCACGTCGAGAAGGACCCTTATCTTTATGGTACGATCAGTCAAAATTGGTCGAGAAGATCCGCTAAGCTGAAACGGGCTGAAACAGACGCATCCTGCTTTAGTGAAAGCAGGGTAAACTATTGTGCTTGCTTTGCTCCTAGTTGCTCGCCCCTGGTATATTCTCTACGATATCGTTCCTCGGGACTACGAATTCCTTTTCGTGGGAAAAGGAGGACGCACTCTATCTGTACATTGTCCCACTGATTGATTAACGCCATGAAACTCACCCCGCTCGACATTCGAAAGCAGGACTTCGACAAGAGCCTCCGTGGCTACAGCC
This sequence comes from uncultured Salinivenus sp., assembly GCA_964604815.1. GTDB lineage: Bacteria > Bacteroidota > Rhodothermia > Rhodothermales > Salinibacteraceae > Salinibacter. The sequence continues at coordinate 4,807 of CAZSBW010000011.1, forward strand.
CCGACGAGGTTGAGGCCTTCCTCGACATGGTGGCCAACCAGTGGGAGGAGATGGAGGAGGAGCGCCGGCGCCTGGAGAACAAGGTGCAGGAACTCGAAAATCAGATGGACCACTATAAGAAGGTGGAGGAAGCCCTGCAGGAGGCCCTCGACCAGACGCGTCGAAATGCAGAGCAGCAGCTTGAGAACGCGAAGCAGGAGGCGAAAAACATCGTTCAGGAGGCCAAGACCGAAGCGAGGGAGATCAAGCAGCGGGCCCAGGCCAAGCGCGATCAGATGGAGGCGGAAGCCCAAACGGTCCAGAACCGACGGAACGAGGTGGTCGCTCGGCTCCGTGCCTTCCTCAATTCCGAGCTCGAAATTTTGGAGGAGTATCAGGATGGCGATCGGGAGGTAGAGACGGAACCAGGACCTCAGCCGCAATCCGGGCCGACGGGAGCGGAGCCCGACGTGACGTCGCTCGACGAACCGGAACCGTCCGAACCGGACGTCGACACAGCCGCCATTGAGAGTGCCGCCGACGAAATTGCCGAGGACGCCGACGTTGCGTCGGCACCTGACGTTGAAGACGAACCGGATGTCGCCTCAAGTCCCGACATCGAGGAAGAGCCGGACGTCGTGGAGGCCGAACCGGAGGTTCAGGCGGAGGAACCGGCCGTTTCGGAACCGGAAGAGGTCTCTGACGACACCGAGGAGCTTGATGAGGGGGAAGCCTTTGCTGAGGAGTTTGCCGATTTGCAAGACTCCCTCTCCGACGTCGTTGGTGAAGAGGAAGAAGACGTGGAGGGGGCGGCCGCCGACCAGGAAGAGGAGGACAGTTCCGACATCTTCGAGTCCGACGCGCTCCCGGACGTTGGGGAACTGGGAGAGGAAGAGGCCGAACCGGCGCCCACCGACGAGGCGAGCTCTGCCGCCGAACCGACGGCCGACAGCGAAGACGCTGCTGCCCCGTCGGTTGACACGTCCCCGACGGATCAGACTGAACAGGGTCCCGAAACTGAAGATGCTCCTCAGGACGAAAAAGAGGACGAGGAGGATTCGGGAAGCTATCGCTCTTTTGATGACATTCGCGAAGAGGTTTCCGAGGAGCCGACGGACGTAGCTGAAGGGGAGCCGCCGGAGGACGTTGCCGAGCCGGAGGATGCTGCCGTGGCGGAGGATAGTGCCGAGACGGAGGATAGTGCCGAGACGGAGGAGGTCGAAGTGATGGATGATTTCTCCGAGAGCTTTGATGACATCGAGGACGAGACGGCCGAGATGGATTTCTCCGGGGCGTTTGAATCCCCTTTCGAGGAGGACGACGACGAACCGGAGGCGCAAGGAACTTCTGATGCAACTCCTGACGCTTCGGCTGCCCCCGACGTAGGCGAGGCGGAGCCGGAGGCGTCCGAATCGGAGCCCCAAGTATCGGAGACGGAGACGCCAGATGAGGAAGAGGAGGGCGACGATCTGGAGCGAGCCATGCGGTCTCTTTTCCCGGTCCTGCCCGACGAGGAGGAGGGCGGCGGTCCGATGTCTGCCGAGGATGCGGTGGCTTCGACGGAGGGGACCCCCGACGACTCTGCAACTGAATCCGACGAGACCGAGTCGGATGGGCCTGACCCCCACTCTACCGGGTCCCAGTTCGAAGCCATCAAGGAGGACGTGCAGAATCGACAGTCTGAGGAGGACGAGGGAGAAGAAGAGGAGCAGCAGACGCGCTCGCAATCGGAGGACGAGGAAGATGAGGCTTCGACCGAAGAGATTGAAAAGATCTGGAGCATTCTCGAAGACATGGAGTAGAGGCTGCTGGAGGATCTGGCACTTCTCGTTGTCCTCCATCTTCTTGGGGATGTTCTGCTTGCATTTTCTCTAATGCTCCACCAGTATGTCCACTGCGCACGATGCCCCTGCGCTCTCGGGGGAGGCCACGAACGCCTACCGCCGTCACGCTCAGGAAGCAGCCGCGTTCGTTCGCGAGCGGATCGACGATCATCCGTCCCTGGGGCTCGTTCTGGGGACGGGACCCGGCACGCGCCCCGCGGCACTGAGTGTTGAAAAGGAATGGGACCTCGACGACATTCCGCATTTCCCTGTCTCTGACGATGGGGACGGGACACTGGCTATAGGCCGCCTCACGGGCTCTCCCGTCGCGGTTCTGGAGGGTCCGTTGTCGCTCCACGACGGATACACGCCTCGCCAAGTGGCCTTTCCCGTTCGCCTGTTTGGGGAACTCGGGATCGAGATGCTCCTGGTCACGAATACGGCCGGCAGCGTCACGACCGAGATGGAGCCCTCTGATCTCGTCCTCGTGACTGATCACGTTAACTTTCAAGGTGCGAATCCGCTCGTGGGACCGAACGTGGCGGACTGGGGGCCTCGCTTTCCGGATATGAGTGAGCCCTATGATCCCGATCTCCGACGAACGGCTGAGGCCGTCGCATTGGAGGAGGGCATCAGGCTGCAGAAAGGCATTTACTTCGCCGTCCTTGGCCCCAATCTGGGCACGCAGGCCGAGTACGAAATGGTGCGGACGCTGGGGGCCGACGTGGTAGGTACCGGATCGGTGCTGGAGGTCATTGCTGCCCGGCACATGGACATGCGTGTCTTGACCCTGTCGGTCATCACGGATCGCTGCACGCCCGGCGCTATCGAGACGATCTCTACGGACGAACTGGCGAAGGCTGTCGAGACGGCCCGCCCGACGCTGCGGCGTCTCCTCGGGGAACTCGTCGCGGACTTCGAGGACGAGAACGGTTCGGAGTAGGAAGCTCGTCTTCATTTCTGTGGACGGACGGAAAGGGTCCGGTGTCTCTTTTTGTTGATGAACGTCTCTGATTCCCGAGCGCATGGAAGTTGAGTCCCCAACCCTGGACGGCTGGAGCCTACACAAATTTGGCGGCACCAGCCTCGCCGACCCCGACCGCATCCGGCACGTCGCATCCCTCATTGAGGACCAGGCACGCCCCACGGCCGTCGTCGTGTCGGCCATGAGCGGCGTCACCGACCGTCTTCTGGACCTCGCCGACGCCGGCCCGGCTCACGACGACACCCTGGAGGAGGACCTGCAGGCTCTCTGCGACGAGCAGCGGGCCGTCGTCACGGAACTGCTGTCCGACGACGACGCGGCGCCGCTCCTCAGCGCCCTCGACGACGACGTGGCCGACGTGAGCGACGTGCTGCGCGCCACGGAGCTCATGCGCGCCGCCCCCGACACGGCCCGCGACCTCGTGGCCGGCTACGGCGAGCTCTGGGCCGCGCGCCTCCTGGCCGGCGTCTTGCAGGCGAAGGGCGTCGCCGCCGCCGTGTGCAATGCCCGCACGGTGCTGGTCGTGGAGCACGACGATCTCGGACCGGTCGTGGACTGGACCGCCACCCGTGAACGGTTCGACGCCTGGCGCGAGGGACAGGACGCCGACGTGTTCGTGATCACGGGCTTCGTCGCGACGACGCCCGACGGCGTGCCTACCACCCTTGGCCGGAACGGCTCCGACCACTCCGCCGCCATCTTCGCGTCGCTGCTGGAGGCGGAGGCGCTCACAATTTGGACGGACACGGACGGCGTCATGAGCGCCGATCCCCGCTACGTGCCCGACGCCCAAACGCTTGATGCCCTCACATACGAGGAGATGATGGAGTTGGCGTACTTCGGGGCGCGTGTTCTCCACCCCCGCACCCTGGCGCCGGCCGTCGAGCACGAGATTCCGATCACGATCCGCAACGCCTTCGCGCCCGAGCAGCCCGGCACCCGCATCCACCTACGAGGGGACGGCGAATCGGTCGTCAAAGGCTTCTCGACGGTTGACGACGTGGCGCTCCTGAACCTGGAGGGGACCGGCATGATCGGGGTGCCCGGCATCGCCCGCCGCCTCTTCGACGCCCTGGAGAACGAGGGCGTGTCCGTCATTCTCATCTCGCAGGGCAGCTCCGAGCACTCCATCTGCTTCGCCGTGCCGCAGGCCCAGGCCGAGGTGGCGCGCGAGGCCACCGAACAGGCCTTCTACGCCGAGCGGGACCGGGGCCAGATCCAGCGCGTGGACGTGACGCCGGACTGCAGCATCCTGGCCGTCGTCGGGGACCGCATGTCCGGCACGCCGGGCGTGGCCGCCACCTTCTTCGGCGCCCTCGGCGATGCGGGCGTCAACGTGCGGGCCATCGCGCAGGGCTCCTCGGAGCGCAACATCTCGGCGGTGGTGAACGGCGACGATGCGCAGCGAGCCCTCCGGGCCGCCCACGCGGGGTTCTACCTGTCGAACCAGACGCTCTCAATTGGGGTCATCGGGGCGGGAAACGTGGGCGCGGCGCTGCTCGACCAGATTCACGACCAGGCCGAGCGGCTGCGGGCCGAGCAGGACATTGACCTCCGCGTGCGGGGCGTGACGACTACGGAGCACATGCTCCGGGCCGAGCAGGCGCTGGACCTGTCCGGCTGGCGAGGAGCGCTGGACGAGGGAGAGCCCGCCGACCTGGCGGCGTTCGTCGATCACGTGCAGACCGACTATCACCCCCACACCGTCCTTGTGGACTGCACGGCCAGCGACGCGGTGGCGCAGCACTACACCGACTGGCTGGAACGGGGCATTCACGTCGTCACGCCCAACAAGCGCGCCAACACGGCCTCGTGGGGCATGTACCAGGCCCTCCGGGACGCGAGCCGGGGGGCGCGGCCCGACTACCTCTACGAGACCACCGTGGGCGCCGGTCTGCCCATTCTGCAAACCCTCGCCAACCTTACCGAAACCGGTGACCGCGTGCACCACGTGGAGGGCATTCTCTCTGGGACGCTCTCGTACCTCTTCAACGCCTTTGACGGCGAGCGCCCCTTCTCCGACATCTTGACGCAGGCGAAGGACGCCGGCTTTACCGAGCCCGACCCGCGTGACGACCTGTCGGGAATGGACGTGGCGCGAAAGGTCGTCATCCTTGCCCGCGAGATGGGCCTGCCGCTGGAGCTGGACGACGTAGAGGTCGAGGGTCTGGTGCCCGACGCGCTCAAGGACGGACGTGTCGAGGACTTTCTAGCGCACCTGCCCGAGCACGACGACACGATGACCGAGGTTCTCCGCACCGCGCAGGCGGAGGGCAAGGTCCTGCGGTTCGTGGGGAGAGTGGAGCGGGACGGCACCGCATCGGTCCGCCTGCGCCGATACCCCACCGACCACGCCTTCGCCCGCATCAGCCACACCGACAACATCGTCCGCTTCCAGACGGACCGCTACCGGGAGAATCCGCTCATCGTGCAGGGCCCGGGCGCCGGACCGCAGGTGACGGCGGCGGGGGTGTTTTCAGACCTGCTGCGGTTGATGAATTGATTCCCCGGGGAGAGCGAGATTCGTCGTTCTGCCTCGATCTGTACTGCGTATTTCGTTTGCGTATTCCGTCCGCTCGTGGCATGATGGGTAGATACGAAATGCGCAACACGCAATACGAGAAAATCGCATTAGAGAAATCGTCAAGAGCCTATGGAAACGGCAGTCACCGTGTTTGCGCCGGCGTCGATGGGCAACGTCGCCGTGGGGTACGACGTGCTGGGTGCGGCGGTGGATGGGCTAGGGGATCGGGTGACGGTGCGACGGCTGGAGGAGCCTGTCGTGCGAATCGGGCAGATTACCGGGCGGGTAACGGATTTACCGAGCTACCCCCCAGACAACACAGCGACGGCGGCGCTGCTGGACCTGCAGGACGCGAGGGAACTCGATTTTGGGTTTGAGGTCGACATCGAGAAGGGCATTCCGTTGGGCTCGGGGCTCGGCGGCTCGGCGGCGTCGGCGGTGGGGGCGGTGGTCGCGGCGGCCCGCCTGCTGCCGGAAACGGTGTCCCGAGACGAATTGCTTCCGCATACGCTTGCCGGGGAGGCGGTGGCGAGCGGGGACGTGCACCCCGACAATGTCGCCCCCTGCCTCTACGGCGGGCTTGTGCTCACCCGTGAGATGGACCCGCCCGACGTGGTGTCGATGCCCGTGCCCGCCGGCGTCCGCTGCGTCCTCGTGCGGCCCGACCGCGTGCTCCCCACTCAGGAAGCGCGCGCCTGCCTGCCCGACACGCTCCCCCTTGCCGACGCGACGCGACAGACGGCCCATTTCGGCGCGTTCGTGGCGGGCTGCTACCGCGACGATCTCGCCCTGATCGGCCGATCGCTGCGCGACCTCATCGTGGAGCCCCACCGCGCCTCCCTCGTGCCCGGCTTTGCCGACGTGCAGGCCGCCGCGATGGAGACGGGAGCACTCGGATGCTCGCTCTCGGGGGCCGGCCCGACCCTCTTTGCATGGGCCGAGGAGGAAGACGCCCCCTCGGTCCGCGGTGCCATGATCGACGCCTTCACCCGGCACGACGTTACCACAGAGGCCTGGATCTCGACCATCCCGGAGCAGGGGGCGCGCGTTATCGACCCAGCGCCCGTGAACTGAGTCAAGCAGGGCGGAAGAGATAACCCAAGTTGCGTGTCATTCCGCACTCCGATGCGGAATCTCTCCGAAACGGCCAAATAAGCCGTAAAGATTCTGAATCGAGTTCAGAATGACGGCCTTTCGGTTAGGGCGCAACTTGGGTAGAAATACGTGAGACCCACGCTGATCTTGCGGGTCTGCTGGGAATCCCTGCCAGACGGGAAGGCCGAGGGGAGAGGCCTCTACCAGAGCTCCTGTCCGTCGAACGAACATTCACCGTGCCAACGTCCAACGTTCGACTATGTGAGGGAGGCTACCTCTTCAGTCGTTGGTCCCGCTTGTTTGGGGTACTCGCACCATAAACGTCAGAACCGCCCTAACACTTGCTGCATCACCCACCACAGCGTCCGCAGCCCGAGACCACCGCAGAGAAGGACGACCGCGCCCCCGAGCACATGGTACCACAGCGGGAGAGACACCACGTCCTGGCGGACCGTGAGGTAAAGGACGAACGCGGCGATGAGGGGGAGAAGGAGGCCGTTGGCCGCCTGCGCCGCGACGATGGCCGGGAGGGGCGACCAGCCCGCAAGTCCGAGGGTGAACCCGGCGGCGAGCACCGAGCCCCATACCGCCCGGTAGGGAAAACTCGTCGTCTCCGAGGACCAGCCGAACACTTCGCAAATGCCGGCCGCGGCGGCGAGCGGGGCCGTGAGGCTCGACGTGAGCCCGGCGGCAAAGAGCCCGAGCCCGAAGCAGACGGACGCGAAGGAGCCGGCCACCGGTTCGAGCAGCGCCGCGAAGGCGCCCACGTCCTCGACCCCGTTGGTGGTGCCGCTGAGGGTTGCACCCGCAGCCAGGATAGAGAAGGAGACGAGGCCGCCGATGGGGAGAAAAAGAGCCATGCCTCGCAGTTCGCCCCACCACGCCGCCTCACGGTCGTCGAGATCCGCCCAGTACTCTTTCGCCGTAGAGGGATGGAGGAAGAGATTGTAGGTAACAACCGTGGTGCCCACGAGCGCCAGTATCCGCAGCAGTCCATCCTCCGGCACACGCGGCACCGCGAGTCCCGTGAGCGCCGCGCCCCAGTCCACCGGTGCGAGTGCGAGCCCCACGAGAAAGAGCCCGCTCATGCTGATGACGAGCACGGAGAAGACCCGGATCAGGATGCGCAGGTCCAGCAACAGAATGACGGTGGCACAACCCGCCAGCAAGGCCACCAGCCAGCGCAGGTCGAACGAGAGGTCCAGCAGGGCCGTGATGCCGGACGCCGCGCCAATCAGGTTGCCGAGCTCGAACGCCGCGCATCCAATCCACAGGCCAAGCACGACCAGTCCCGTGACGAGGCGGCGAACCCGCCGGTCAGCCAGTTCCCCCCGGATGGCCTCGCCGAGCCCGCGCCGCGCCAGGATGCCGGTGCTCGCCGTGTAGGACTGGAGGACAAACGCTGCAATTGTTGCGAAGACGAGTACCCAGCCGAGCGCGTACCCGAAGTCGACGCCCGCCGAGGCACAAGTGAGCACCGTGCCGGGACCGACGAACGCAGCGACGACGAGGGAGGAGGTGCCGGTGCGCATGAAACAAAGTCCTGTCGGAAATAAACGACGCAGTCAAGGTAGGAAGAGCGACGGAGAGGGAAAACGATTGGCGCATTCCGCTGCGCCGACGGGGGCCTGCACGCACTTTCCAATTAAAATTTCTGGCTCGGATGAACGCTGTTTCGAACACCTCGGGGTCTTCAACCACAGCGCTCGTCATCGGGGGAGGCGGGGCACGAACGGCCTATCAGGCGGGTGTTCTTTGGTATCTCGGGAAGAGATTTCCGGACCAGTCGTTTCCTGTCGTCACGGCGTCCGGCGCCGGGGCGTTCAACGCAGCGGTCCTTACCGGACGGGCGCGATCGTGGCCCAGAGCCACACAGGGTGTTGTGGAGGCATGGACAGATCTCCGTCCGGATCGGGTGTACGAACCGCGGTCGCTTTGGAATCTCGTCACGCAACTCGTGCGCCACGCGCCGAGTGCCAACCAGTCGTTGCTCGACCCGTCCCCACTCCGCCACTTTCTCGCCGATCTTCTGCCCACTGGGACGGAGGGGATCCTCACAGGCCTCCAGCGAAACCTGGAGACGGACTGGCTGGACGCACTGTCCCTCACGACCACCCACTACGCCTCCCTGAGCACGGTTACGTGGACACAGGGGCGCGCTCTGGACGACTGGGCCCACGCGCGGCGGACGACCCGTGAGACGGCCGTGTCGGTGAATCACGTCATGGCGGCCGCGGCGCTCGCGCTCCTCTATCCGGCCGTCTCGCTCGACGACGAGTGGCACGGGGCGGGGGTGGGGATGCTCCATCCCATTTCGCCGGCGCTGCGTCTCGGGGCCGATCGCATTCTCGCTCTCTCAACCCGCCCGTCGACCGTCGAGACCGCCGACCCCGAGGACGAATCGTACCCGTCCCCACTGCGTGTGGCCAGCATTTTGTCGAACACCCTTCTGCTGGACACGCTCGACGCCGACGCGGCTGTGCTTCGGCGCATCGACCGCCTCGCGCGACAGGTGCCGGCCGACCAGCGAGACGGACTCGATCCCGCCGACGTTCTTGTGCTGCGCCCCTCGGTCGATCTTACGGCGGTGGCTGCGGGGCTCGACGTAGAGGTAGGGGCTTCGCTTGGCGCGGTGCTTCAGTATCTGCATGGGGAGGGCTCGCGCTTCCCGGATTTGTTGAGCAAACTGCTCTTCGCCCCGGCGTATCTGCGACGTCTCTTGCTGCTCGGCTACGCGGACACGCGCGACAAGCACGAGCAGATTGAGAATTTTTTCCACACATAGCCAGCGATTCGATCCGCCCACTCCTGCGAACTACCCCACACGTTGAGTGAAACGGATCCTGCTGCCCACTTGCGTCATTCACGGACCACATGTGCCGGACGCCGAAGACGCAGAGGCACAGTCTCTGTCGACTTGATGACGCTTCGATATGGGAATCTTTGAAAAGCTTGGTTGGACTCGTCGCTCCGCACAGCCCGTGGGACAGGATCTGGAGACGAGGGGCCGCCCGGAGGAGGGAACGTCCCCGTGGACGCTGTGGCTTCTTCGCGGTGGACTTCTGCTCGTACTGGTCGGCATCACGCTGGCCGCCTTTCCGCGGGGCGAGCGGTACGAGTACACGGTTCAGGTAGGGGATACCTGGCGGCAGTCGACCCTGGAGGCCCCTTTTGACTTTCCGGTGTTCATCGATCAGGAGCGGGTTGAAGCCAGACGAGACACCGTTCGGAAAAATACGCCCCCATACTTTCGTGTTTTTACAGGCGTCAAGCAGAGGCTGAAGGAAAACCGAGACACACTTCGGCGCCAACTCGACCAGGTTCTCGATGCTTATGCGAGTTTTCGGTACCATCAGTCTCGAGGGGAAGAAGAGGCCGCCCGGACCGATTCGGTCCAGTACGTGGAAAACCGGCGCAATGCTCAGGTTACCCTTTCGCCCGCGCAATGGCGGCTGCTTGGCGAGCAGCACGTACGACAGGTGCAGGGCCTCTCGGACGACTCTCGCGGGGACACTGAAGGCCAGTCCGATCGACGACTTGATCGGGTGATGTTGAATGCCGTCTTCCGACTTGGATCGCAGCTTCTGAGTGTCGGCGTCTTGGACCGCTCCCGAGACTCCATCCACACGGACGTTGTCATTGTTCGGAACCAAGAGGAGCAGGTGCAGCGCACCGTCAGTAAAGACAATGTTTACGGGCTGAATGAGGCCTACAAATACGTCGAAGATCAGCTCCAGGACCGTTTTCAGGACAACCCAGAACATGCGGAGATTGCATTATCGTTTTTCAGGGCCATTTTTCAGCCCTCTCTTCAGTACATGCGTGCCGAGACGCTTCAGGAGCGCGATCGACGCGCCCGCAACGTGACGGCCATTCAGGGCGGAGTGCAGGAAGGAGACGTGATTGTTCGGAAGGGTGAGCGAATCACTGAAGAAATTAAGCGACGGCTTACGTCGCTGGAACGGGAAAAGAATGAGCGTATGGCCCCGTTTACGTTCTGGGAGCAGGTATTGGGAGAAGGTCTGTTCGCCCTTCTCGGATTCACCTTTTTCTTCTTTTATCTCTATCTCCTCCGTCCGGACATCTGGTGGAAAGACCGAGACGTGCTCCTCATCACGCTTCTTCTCGGCTTCATCGTAGCCCTCCTGGGAGTGGGGGTACGGGTGTCCTGGGTTAATCTCTACGCTGTGCCCGTCGCACTCGCGTCTGTGCTTCTCACCATCGTTTTCAACTCTCGGATCGGGCTCTTTGCCACGATCATTCTCGCCTTTACGGGGGGGCAGATGCTGGGGCTCGACCTTGAATACACCCTCGCTACGTTCTTTTCGGGGGCCTTCGGCATCTTTAGCGTCCGCGACATCAAAAATCGCGGCCAGTTTGTGGTGAGCGCGCTACTCGTGTTTTTCGGATACCTTCTCGTCCTCACGGCCAGTTGGCTCTATTTGGGAACCCCTTCAGGCCTGTATGGTCGCGAACTCATATTTGCGGCCGTCGGCTCGTCGTTCACCATAACGGCGTCGCTGTTCCTGTGGGCCCTGGAGCGCATCTTCGACATCACGACGGACCTGACCCTCCTGGAGCTCTCGGACACGAATAACAAGCTGCTAAAGGAGCTGAGCCTCCAGGCCCCCGGGTCCTTCAATCATTCCCTGCAGGTGGCCAACCTGGCTGAGGCGGCTGCGGATCGGATTGGGGCGCACTCCTTGCTCACACGCGTGGGCGCCCTCTACCACGACATCGGCAAGATGAAGAAGCCGGAGTATTTCGTGGAAAACCAGCGGACGGGCGCGAATCCGCACGACAGCCTGAAGCCGAGGATGAGTGCCCTCATCATTGCGAGCCACGTGAAGGAGGGACTGGAAATGGGAAAGGAGCACGGCCTGCCCCAGAAGGTGGTCAAGTTTATCCCGACGCACCACGGAACCGCCCGGATCGAATACTTCTATCGAAAGGCAATAGGGCAGACCGACGACGAGGATTCTCCGGTCTTGGAGTCGGAATTTCGGTATCCGGGGCCGAAGCCCGACTCGAAAGAAACGGGCATTCTCATGCTTGCCGACTCGGTCGAGGCCGCCAGCCGCAGTCTCGATGATCCATCTCACAATCGCCTGAAGTCGCTCATCAATCTCATCGTGCAGGAGCGAATTGAGGACGGACAGCTGAACGAAACGAACCTGACGTTTCAGGACCTCCGTCTCATCAAGAAGACGTTTCTGAAGATGTTGCTCGGCATCTACCACGTGCGGGTAAAGTATCCGGATCAGGAAGAAGAGGAGACCGAGGAGCACGCGCCTACAGTCGTTGCTGTTGCCGGAGAAGAGCCCTACGACGGGGTGTCGGTGGACGTGGAGCAGGGACCGTGGGGACTGGAGGCGGCCGGACCGGATGCCGTTTGGCTCGACGACGCCGTGCCGGGCCTGCGCGATCCCCGCGAGCCCCGTACCGAACTGGCGGAAGCCTCGCCCCACTACCGGGCTGAACGGAAAAAAGGGGACGGGAGCGAGCGAGCGGCGCACCCTGAACTCCAAGAGACGGCGGCTTCGGAAGCGTCGGGAGAGGAGGAGGATCGTGAGTTGCCCCACTCTGAAGAACCGGGTGATGGGAGGATAGGGGAGGACGGTGGACGTCCGGCAGAAGGGGAACCGGGGGGAGAGGCCCGCTCGGAAGAGACAGAGTAGGGACTGCGCACTGATCGTCAGGCCGGTACGGCCTCCAAAATGGACTCGATTGAGTCCTGACTGATGAGGACGGTCAGTTCGGCGTGGTCCAACCCCTCGTCGTTGAGAAAGGGGAGGAGGCGTCGTTGGCTATCTGGAGTGTAGACCAACATATCGGTCTGTCGCACGAGGTCCGAGAGGTGATCGACGCCTTTTTCGATGGAGGCGGCCATCACCTGCCCGCCGTAATCTGTGTTTGTTCGAAGCTGTTCGGAGAGCGGAGGGATCGTGTCCCGGTATCGTGTGACCAGGCCGAGCGTCTCTCGGTCGAGGAGACGTGCCACGCGTTCAAGGATGCGTGCTGGAAGGTGAGGGACGAAGCCCAGGGTATCGCCCCGAGGCAGGCGTTCGAGGACGCGTGTGAGATAGTTGTACGGCGTAAACGCAAAGTCTGCGTCCTGATGACGGTCGAGCTGAGAAAGGGAAACGGGACGGACCGTTCGCTGAAGCGATGAACTCAGTTGCTCGGCCCACAGTTCGTTCAGCTCCGGATGGGGGCCAACGACGATAAGCTTCTGCTCGAGGCTTGCGTGGTCGAGGAGGCTCGCCTGTTCCTGAAAGAGCGATTCGATCTCGGCGTCACTCAGCCCCAGCCCCACGAGTTTTCGAAGGGCTTCGTGGACGACCTCGGCTCCTCGTTCGATCCGCTCGCTTTTGGAAAGAGGGGTTCGCTCTTTGATCGTGTATCCGCTGCCGACCTGGGCACTGAGGAGGCCTTCATCCGCCAGTTCCTGGTAGGCTTTGCGGACGGTGTGGAAGGAGACGTCGAGTCGGTTCCCCAGAGTTCGGGTTGATGGGAGGGTGTCGTTGACCTTGTAGTGACCGCTGGCGATCAGGTAACGGAGCTGCTCAACGAGCTGGTCGCGCACAGGTGTTTTGGCGTCCGGATCGATTTGCAGTCTCGACATAATTCTTTTGGAACGTGCTGTTGAGCGAGAACTGTGAGGATGGAAATAGACCCATTCTGAAGAGACAAATCTGCGTCAGGCGAACCCGTCGCGTGTTCTGCAGCAGAGGCATGGGGCTTCTACATCGTCCACGCAAGAGGGTTGTTTGTTGGGGAGCACCCCGTCAAACACCTCAGTACGCTGGGGATTTCTTCTTGATCTGGGTGTGGTTTTGCGTGTCGTTCAAATCGGGCCACAGCCCGTGCCCGAGTCAAATTGCTTTCTGATCAATGAAACCGCTTTCATTTATATCAATTTTAAGACGATAAACCTGACTGTACTTTCACATGAGGGGAGTGAGTAGCGCACAAAATGAAGATCTCGTTATTAAAAGAGGGGGGGGAGGGGTTTTTGGGTAGCCATTTGACATTCTCAGAGCTCTCCCCCACCATGTAATCGCTTACATCGCACCGTTTAAGAATCCGTAATATCTTGCCTCCTACAATCTACGACATAGCGGATCGGGCAGATGTCTCCACTGCGACCGTTTCCCGGGTCTTCAACGGGGGAGGCGTCGCGGAGGAAACCCGTGAGCGGGTGCTCGAAGCTGCACAGGCACTTGATTACAGGCCTCATGCTTCGGCACAAAGCCTCGCTCGACAAGAGACCAAACTCATTGCCGTCGTCGTTCCAGTTTTGGCGCAGTACTTTTACATGGGGGTTCTTCGGGGGGTGCAGGAGGCGCTTTCCAACAGCGACTTTGATCTACTGGTCTACGCCCCTTCCCATCCAGAGGACATTGAGGAGAAGTTGGAGCGAGCCACCACGCGGGGACGAAGTGACGGGCTCCTGTTCTTATCGACGGCGGTGACGCCCGAGATTGCCGGTCATCTTCGGTCTACTACTCAAGAGGTGGTCCTCGTGGACACGGAGCATCCGGATTTTGAATCGATTTCGCTCAACAACGAAAAAGGCGGGTACAAAGCGACCCGTCACCTCATTGAGTGTGGCTACGAGACGATCGCCCACCTTACCACGGCCGAGCCTGAACCGCCGCCCGCACAGCGACGACGCGAGGGCTACGTTCGGGCGCTTGATGAGATCGGGAAGTCGCCGATCTTGGCTCGTGGGAAGAAAGAGCCATTTGCCTTTGCCAGAGAGGGGGGATACCGGTCCATGAACTCTCTATTGGAGCAGGGTCCGGTGCCCCAGGCAGTGTTTGCTTCCTCTGACATGCAGGCCATCGGAGCTCGTCGGGCCATTGAAGATGCCGGGTACGACGTTCCCGGTGACATTGCGCTCGTCGGGTTCGATGACATAGATGTCAGCGAATATGTTGGGTTGACGACGATTCGTCAGCCGCTCCGAGATTTTGGAAAGCTGGGGATTGAGAAGCTCTTCGGTCGCCTCGGTGATCCAGACCGGAAAGTGTCGAGTACAGTGTTCGCCCCGGAGCTCGCCGTTCGACGAACCTGCGGGGCAAAATCCCAGTGATGGAAAGGGGAGTCTGCTTTGTCGGCGGTCGGTCTTTTCCTTCTTTGAATTCCTCGATCATCAGTTGTTGCACCTTGCTGCGAGGATGAGGGCGTTCCACCTTGTTTTCACTGCATTAACGTTTCGCTCACTAACCACCAAACCACTACGATGAGCTCTTTGCTATCCGCCCATCGGCCCATTTCTATCCTTCTTGTTGCATTTGCGGTCTCGCTTCTGGGCTTTCCGGCACAGGCACAGGAGACTGGTTCGATATCGGGGACTGTCTTCGACGCACAGAACGGGCAGACCCTGCCCGGAGCTAACGTCAGC
>CAZSBW010000012.1:0-19390 GCA_964604815.1 uncultured Salinivenus sp.
GCCCTCGGCCATGAGGATGCGGTTTTCGCCGTGGAGGGGCACAATGTCGCTGGCGATGGACACGGCCAGCAGGTCGAGGTATTGAAACGCCCGCTCCGGGTCCTCGTCGCGGCGGGCGAGGGTAGCCTGCACGAGCTTGAAGCCGAGCCCGCATCCGGGGAGCTCCGTGAACGGGTAGTCGTCGTCCGGCCGCTTCGGATCGAGGACGGCGAGTGCAGGGGGTAGACGGAGGTCGTCGTCCTCGACCTTCGGCGTGTGGTGGTCACAGATAATGAGGTCGAGCCCCAGCTCGCGGGCGTAGGCGGCCTCCTCGTGGGCCGTGATGCCGCAATCGAGGGCTACCACGAGGCTAGCGCCCCGGTCCCGCGCCGCGTCGAAGCCGCGCTTACAGAGGCCGTAGCCGTCGTCGTACCGGTCGGGGATGAAGAAGGACGCCTCGACGTCGCGCGCCCGAAGAAAATCGGTGAGGAGGGCCGCGGCCGTCGTGCCGTCCACGTCGTAGTCGCCGTAGACGAGCACGCGCTCTTCGTGGTCGATGGCGCGGGCGAGGCGGTCGGCCGCCACGTCCATGTCCTGCATCAGAAACGGGTCGTGGAGGTCCGTCCGGTCGGCCCGGAAGAAGTGGCGGGCCCCCTCGAAGCTCGAGATCCCGCGCAGCGCAAGCGCACGGGCCAGGGGACGCGGCAGTCCGTTGAGGGCCTCTTGCAAGTGGGAAACGGTCTCGGGATTGTCGAGGGAGCGATAGATCCAACGGTACGTCATGAACGAAGCAGTGGACAGACGAGGAAGATGTAACGCGTCACCGAATGTATGAGACCCAGCCAACACGGTTGCCTACCGAGGCGTAGAACCTCGCTCTAAAAAACGAATTGGGACTCGTTCTCGCCGAAGATTTCGGGCAGGGACGGGAGAAACGAGCAAAATCTGGAGAACACGTCTCGAAACGGCAGCCATGCGGCCCAGGTATTCTCCAACCTTTGAAAATAGGCCGGCTGTAGTAACAGGAAAAAGACGTGTAGGCATTCACTCGTGGATCAACTGTTTGGTCCACTCGTTCCAGGAAAATACGTTTCTACTTAGCATGCCTTCCTCCACGAAACTTGACCGTTGGCTTGCTTTCGCGGTGTCTGCCGGGACGGAACGAATGTCCCACCGCTAGTTCGCGTCCCCTCGCCAAGCGGAGGTCCTCGTGCCCTGATTGTGCATCTACCCAGACCATTCCCGTCTTGGCACCCAGCGCGCTCTCCCCGACTATTGACGAGATGCTGTCCACGGTCGGCCCACTGGAGGTCGGAAGCTGAGAACGAACGGGTGTTCACTTTCCTCGATCGACTGCTGCTAGTTCCTGTGTCGACCCCATCGTTTACACAGGTTGTTGCGGCACACATTGAATTGTAGAGCTTTAGAGAGCAATCGAATGAAAATTTCCACACTGCAAGAAAAAAAGCTCGACGAGCTTCGCGACATTGCCCGTGAGCTGGATTTGTCCGACTACTCGGATCTTCGCAAGCAGGATCTCATCTACCGCATCCTGGAGGCGCAGGCCGAAGGGGCGGCCACGGGCGATTCGTCCGTCGAGGAGACCCGACAGCCGGGACCGAGTGCCGCGGAAGGGGACGGCGCCGCCACTGAGGCTCGCCCCGAGACCGGCTCAGATGAATCGAGCACGTCCCAGCGGTCGACCGACTCGTCCGCGACCGAATCCCGCGACTCATCGGGGCAAGCGGAGGACGCCGAGCCCGAGAAGCCCGAATACATGCGGACGTACGATCCGGACGAGACGGAACTCCGGGGCATGATCAAAAAGACGGGGCTCCTCGAGATTTTGCCAGACGGCTATGGCTTTCTGCGCTCCGACGAATACAGCTACGAGTCGAGCCCCGACGACATTTACGTGTCGCCGTCCCAGATCAAGCGCTTTGGCCTGCAGGAAGGCGATACGGTGCGCGGCGAGGTGCGCCCGCCGAAAGAGGGAGAGAAATTTTTCGCTCTCATCCAGGTCGACGAGGTGAACGGCTGCGATCCGGGCGAGGTCGAGGACCGGGGCGACTTCGATTATCTGACGCCGATTTTCCCGAACGAGCGATTGACGCTGGAGACGGAGGCCGAAGAGTACGGCCCGCGCATCCTGGACCTCTTCGCCCCCATTGGTAAAGGGCAGCGCGGCCTCATCGTCTCGCCGCCGAAGGCCGGGAAGACAGTCTTGCTTCAGAAGATCGCCCGCGGCATCACCGAGAACCATCCGGACACCCATCTCCTCGTGCTGCTCATTGACGAGCGGCCGGAGGAGGTGACCGACATGGATCGCAACGTGGAGGGCGAGGTCGTTGCCTCCACCTTCGACAAGGACCCGGAGCGCCACGTCGAGGTGGCCGACACGGTTCTCGAGAAAGTGAAACGTCTTGTGGAGTCGGACCGAGACGTGTGCGTGCTCCTCGACTCGATCACGCGCCTGGCCCGCGCCCACAACGCCGTCCATCCGGGGAAGGGTCGGACCCTTTCCGGAGGGATCGAAGCGGGGGCACTGCGTGGGCCCAAGCGCTTCTTCGGCGCGGCCCGCAACGTGGAGGAAGGCGGCTCGCTTACCATCATCGGCACGGCCCTCGTGGACACGGGCAGCCGCATGGATCAGGTCATCTTCGAAGAGTTCAAGGGCACCGGCAACATGGAACTCGTCCTCAACCGCGAGATGGCCGATCGTCGCGTCTATCCGGCCATCGACCTCATCCTCTCCGGCACCCGCCGCGAGGAAGCGTTGCTCACGAAGCCGGAACTGAAGCGGGTCTGGGTGATGCGCAAGATTTTGGCCGACATGGAGCCGCTCGAAGCGATGGAGTTCCTCCTCGATAAGATGAAGGACACGGAGAGCAACGAGGACTTCCTGGAGACGATGAACTCGTAACCGTCGTCTTCGGCGAACCAATTGTATCGAGTTTGGATTGGGACGCATGGCCTGGTGGAGCCGTCCAGCAGTGCTGTGCGTCCCTTTTTCAGTTGCGTCTCGTCGATCAATGTCGTCCCGGCGCTCCTTTCCCCAGCGTGTGCTCGTGACGGTCGGCATCGTGGCCGTGTCGCTGCTGATGCTGTACCTGTTCGTGCTCCTCTCGCGGGTATTGCTGATCGTGTTCGCCGGTGCGCTCACGGCGGTGGGCCTCGGCGGCGGCGCGGACATCCTGCGTCGGCGCACGCCGCTGGGGCGGCCCGGCGGGCTGGCGGTGGTCATCACCCTCGTCGTGCTCGCCCTGTTTTTCCTGTCCGGCGTGATCGGGGCGCCCCTGACCGGGCAGGTCAACGACCTGATCGCCCAGTTGCCCGCAGCCGTAGAGGCATTCCGAGACCGGCTGGCCGAGCAGCAGTGGACCCAGCTCCTGCTCGCCGATCCAAACGCGATTCGAGACCTGATGCCGTCGCCGAAGGAGGTGATGGGGGGCGTGACGAGCGCGTTTTCGCGCACGCTGGGAGCGGTGGCCAACGTCTTCGTCATTCTCTTCATCGGCATCTACGGGGCCGCCGATCCCGGATCGTACGTCAGTGGCGTCGTCCACCTCACCCCAAAGCGCAACCGGTCGCGGGCCCGCGAGGTAATCGAGGCTCTTGCCCACGCCCTGCGATGGTGGCTGGTGGGGCGCTTCACTATGATGAGCGTCGTGGGCATCCTGACGACGCTCGGCCTGTGGATCGCAGGAATCCCCAACCCGATGGCTCTGGGGCTCCTTGCGGCGCTCCTGTCGTTCGTGCCGTATGTGGGACCGATCCTCTCCTTCATTCCGGCTGTGCTGGTGGCGCTGATGGTGAGCCTTACGAAGGTCGTTTACGTCGTCATCGTCTTCGGGCTCGTGCAGACCCTCGAAAGCTACGTCATCACCCCCCTCGTGCAGCAGCGGGCCGTGTCACTGCCCCCGGTGATTCTCATTACGGCCCAGATCGCGATGGGGGTAATCGCGGGCGCCGTCGGGGTCCTGCTCGCCGCCCCTCTTGCCATTGCCGTCATTGTCCTCCTGCAGATGCTCTACGTCGAGGACGTGCTCGGGGACTCTGTGCAGGTGCTCGGGCAAGGAGAGGCTCAGTGAATCTGGCGGGCGCCTGGACCCGTGGCACGACCAATCGTGAGAACGTTCCTTGCTGGTGCTGTCTCCTGCCGTCCAGAACGCACCTTCCGTCTTTGCGTCGTTCGACGCAAGAACGGGACACAAAAGAATGGGCGAGTCGTACACTTTTCGTCGAGAAAAAGACGCACATTGGCGAGTACAGCGTCAATCGTGATTCTTCGAGGAGAAAGTGCGATTTCAAAATTCCCAAGCAGGTCGCTCTGAGTGCAAGGGAAGAGCCTCTTCGAAGGAGGCGGCATCTTTCAAAGAGATCTTTCGACTTCGCTCAAGATGACGTGCCGAGAGTTGAATTTTGAGATCGCACTGGAAACCCAATCATTGAGGGTTGACAATCCAGGAGTCCGGAGCGGTTTTTGTTCTCACACGAGCCGCTGGACGGTGCCGGGATCGATTGTATACGGATAGAGCCGTACATGCATGGAGCATTGCGCTACGATGCGTCGACTTACCGTCCTCGTTGGGATGCTTCTCCTGTTTGGGAGTGGGACCTGGGTCGAGGACGCATACCCTCAGGCGTTGTCCGCCGACGAGCGGACCCGTCTCGCCCCCCGACTGCGGGTCGTTGCGGAATCGACGGCGGAGGCCAATCTCGGTCCCCTCCTTCCGTCGCGCAGACACAGCTCTCCCCCGACAGGGGGGGCGTCGAAGAAAAAACACGGCGTGTTCATCTACACGGACGATCTGAAGGGCCTCCAGGAAACGGCTCTTCCGGTTCGGCCCGCAGGGAGCGGCCTCGCAACAGCCCGCCTCGCAGCGGCTGAGCTCCGGAAGGCGGCGCAGCGGGAAGAGGTCGTGTCCATTCGCCCTGCCCGGTCGTACGAGCCGATGAACGACGTGGCTCGGGGCATGACCGGCGTGCAGGCCGTGCAAGAAGGAGGGGTCCTGGGGCGCGAATACACGGGAGAAGGCGTCCTCGTGTGCGTCATTGACACGGGCATCGACTGGACCCACCGGGATTTTCGGGGGGTAGACGACTCGACGCGGAGCCGCGTGCGGGCGCTCTGGGATCAGACCCTGACGCCTCGACCCAACGAGGAGGCACCGTCCGCCCTCGGGTACGGCGTCGAGTTCACGCGACGCGACATCGAAGACGAGATTGACGGCACGCCGGCCCAGGCGGTGCGAAGCGTGGACACCGACGGACACGGCACGCACGTCACCGGAACGATTGCGGGAAATGGGGCGGCGAGTCCCGGTCGCACGCATCGAGGCATGGCGCCCGAGGCCGACATCGTAGCTGTGAAAACGGACTTCACCGGGGTCGGCATTGCCGACGGCCTCACGTACTGCGGGGCGAAGGCGGAGGCGACGAATCAGCCTGTCGTCGTCAATCTGGGATTCGGCACGGCAGCCGGGCCGCACGACGGGTCATCCCCCCTCGCGTGGGCCATCGACGGCTTTAGCGGAACGGGACGAAGCGTCGTCGTGGCAGCCGGCAACGGCGGGGACGCGAGGCGACACCTGATGCGCTCCCTGGCGGCAGGCACCTCGGATAGTTTGCGGGTAACGGTGCCGCGCTACGCTCCGGCGGAGGGGAGGGGGAATGACGTCGCCTTTCACCTGGATACCTGGATCACGGGGAGCGAGCGCACGTCGACGATGGTCGTCACACCCGGGGGAGCGCGCGTTCCACTGGCGCCCGACAGCGCCGCCGCGGTGCCGACAGCGGACGGAACCGTGGTGTACGAAAATGCCGTGGGGCCGAACGGAGACCGGAACGTCAACATTGCCGTTTACGACGCCGAGGCCGACAGCCCTCCTGCCGAGGGAAGGTGGATGGTGGTGGTAGAGAACAATCGTGCGACGGCCACGACGGTACACGGCTGGATGGTCGAAACGACCACGACGAGCAGTCTCCCCAACGGCGACCGTCGCTACACGCTCACGACCCCCGCCACGGCGCAGCGCGCCCTCTCAGTGGGTGCATGGAAGGCGGCAGACGTCGGCGCGTCCTCGTCGGCTGAAGGAGAAACGCGGCCGGCTCCCTTCAGCGGACGCGGTCCTCTGCGCGACAACGGACAAAAGCCGGACCTCGTGGCGCCGGGTCAGTGGACCGCGTCGTCGCGGGCTCGTGGGACCTCGGCGAGGCGGACGCTTCGGGGCGGCCGCTACGCGATGCACCGGGGCACTAGCACAGCCGCTGCGACGGCCGCCGGGGCCGTGGCTCTTCTGTTCGAACAGACGCCGTCGCTCTCCGCCGGCCGGGTGACGACTCTTCTCACGAAAACTGCGAGCACAAGCGACGAGAGTCGTTCATGGTCCCCCGAGCGCGGGCACGGACGACTCGATCTTTACCGGACGATGGCCGAACAGAAGGGTGCGACGATCGCGACCCGGGACCGAATGGCGTACGATGCCCCGGCTACGGGCAAGGATCAAACCACACACGTCCTCGGCGGCTCGAAGGCTGGGGCACTGGCCGTGCGCTTTACGCCCTCGCAGAGCGGGGCCGTGACTGGCCTCTCTCTGCACACGGCGCCCGGTACGGCAAATCAGTTGCGCGACTCGCTGACGGTGGAAATTTGGACGGACGAGAACGGCGTGCCGGGACGGCCGCTCGGGTCGGCTGTTCGGATTGAGCCGGGTGCGTTTGCCAACCACACCATGAACGTCGTCTCACTTGCGGAGGCGGGCGTGGTCGTCGAGCAACACACGACCTATCACGTTGTGATCGAATCGGGGAGCGACGGCGGAACGCTGGCCGTAATGGGCGAGCGCAACTCAGTGGACGGACACTCCTCCGTGCGGAAAGACGGGCAGTGGACGACCCTGTCGACCGCCGATCTTGCCCTCCGCGTCAGCACGGCGCTGGCGCTGGACCTGTCGACGCCGCAGCTCACCGCCCCCAATCCCGCAGCTGTCCTCGACGCGACCGAACCGGTGACGCTGGCCTGGGAGTCTATTCCCGACGCCGGGTCATACACGATCCACGTGTCGTCGTCGAACGACTTTCCGCCCGCCCGTACGGACACGCTCTACAGCCAAACGTCCGATCAGCCCCTGACCGACCTCGACCCGGGCACAGCGTATCACTGGCGCGTCCGGGCCGAGCGGCTCGAATACACCGGGTCGTGGTCCGGCCCGCGGTCGTTTGTTTCCTACCCGGCCACCATCGACGTGCAGGTGACACGCTCGTTTGGGCCGCCCGACGACGAGCCCGGCTACCGGCTCGTGGCGCTTCCCGGCCGATCGTCCATTCCCGTTTCGCAGACCGTGGAGGGACGCGCCGGGGGCACGTGGGCAGCATTTACGGAGACCGGAGATTCCGAGAACGCTCTCGTGGCGGCCGACGAGGCCTCGGAGTTCCGCTTCCGGCCCGGAACGGGGATCTGGCTCCGCAGTGACCGCGGGTGGAGGGTTCGACGCTCTGTGCCGACCGTTGCCCTCGACGAGGAAGGTACCTACTCGATCGATCTACACGAGGGCTGGAACGTCCTCTCGAACCCCTTTGAACAGGACGTTGCGTGGCGAACCGTCGAGGCCGCCAACGACGGCGACCTGCGGCCGCTCTGGCGCTATTCGGGCCACTTTACGCCCACCTCGACGTTTGCCTCGGCCCGAGAGGGGGAGGCCTTCTACCTGCTCAATGATCAGGGACGGGAGTCTCTTCGGATTCCGTACCCGGCCATTCCGGAAGGGGCGTCCGGCGCGTCCACGAAGTCGAATCTGCCACCGGCGCTCACCCTGGCCGCGCATCAGCAGGGTCGGAAGGCTGCTCAGGTTCGAGTCGGCATCGTCGAGAATGCGGAGAATGGACGCGACGCGCTCGATCGGGTGGCGCCCCCGAGCCGCTTCGGGACGGCCCTCCGGCTTGAGATGCAGGAGGCCGGTGTGCCGGCTCGACAGCAGCAACTGGCGGCGGAGTATCGGCCGTCCCAGGCCGACGGGCACACGTTCTCGCTCGTCTTGCGTGCTGAGACGGATGCGCCCGTCGAGCTCCGGGCCGAAGGCCTGGACGTGTTCGAGGAAAAGCAGGTGGTGCTCGTCGATCCGAGCGCGGGACAAAGCTACAACCTCCGGTCCGAGTCGACGGTGAGGATTGATCCGACGGAGGGGCCTCGGTCCCTTCGCCTCCTCGTTGGCAGTTCGGACTACGTGGAGACGAAAAAAGAGGTTGCCCTCCCGAGCGATCTTCAGTTTCTCCCCAGCTACCCCAACCCGTTCCGGGAGCAGACGACCCTCGAATACGTGCTGCCGGAGCCGGCGTCGGTGCGTTTGGCCGTCTACGACGTGCTGGGCCGACAGATACGCGTTCTCACCGACGAAAACCAGGAGGCAGGGCGCCACACGGTTGCGTGGGACGGGCGCGACGAGTCGGGGAAACGGATGGCCAGCGGGGTGTATCTGGCTCGACTGGTCGTGGACGGAACCACGAAGGTGCGCAAGATGACCTTCGTGCGCTGAGGTGGTCCCGGCGCGTCGGGGAGAGGACGGGTGCGGCACGCCGTCGATGGGCGCCGGCGCACGATCCGCCGTGGCCTCCGTGCTCCCAGCCGGAAATGGAAAAAGACGCTGTTTTCCGCTACGTTTGAACGGAGACGAAGGTCTCATCGCAACCCGTCGACTTCATGGTCCGATTTCTTCACCTCGCCGACGTGCACCTCGATACGGCCTTCGAGGGACGGTCGGCTGCCTTGCGCGAGCACCTGCGCGACGCCCTCCGCACCGCCTTTGAGCGGGCCGTCGACTGCGCGATCGACGAGGAGGTGCACGCCGTGCTGCTGGCCGGCGACCTGTTCGACGACGATCGGCTGAGCGTTGCAACCGAGGCGTTTCTCGTCGACCAGGTGCAGCGCCTCGACGACGCGGGCATCGACACGATCTACGCTACTGGCAACCACGATCCGGGGGGAAGCGGCTTCCGCGCGGCCAAAATTGACTGGCCCGACCGCTTCCACTACGTCGACGACCGTTCGCCCACGACCATCGAGCTGACGGGGCCGGACGGCGATCCGCGCGCTACGGTCGTGGCCGCTGGGCACGTCGACACCCGCGAGGAGGCCAACCTGGCTTCTCGTTTCCCGAAAGCCGAAGGACCCGAACCGACGATCGGCCTTCTTCACGCCCACGTCACGTCCGCCGGCCAGGTGGACGCCCACGACCGCTACGCCCCCTGTACGATCAAGGACCTGCGCACCCCGGACTACGACTACTGGGCCCTCGGCCACATTCACACCCGGCAGCAGGTTGACGCAGGGTCGCACGCCTGGTACCCGGGCAATCTGCAGGGCCGCTCGCCCCGCGAGACGGGTGCCCGGGGCGGCCTGCTCGTTTCCCTGGACGATGGCGCCGACCCGAACGTCGCATTCCGCCCGTTTGCCCCCACGCGCTGGGAGCACCTCACGCTTGACGATCTGGGCGCTGTGGAGACCGTGCAGGCCCTCGTCCGGCGGATCCAGAGCGCCTTCCGCGAGACGACGCAGGCAGACGAGTCGGCCAGAAACGCGTCTGCCCCCGCCACGGACTGGCTCCTGCGCGTGACGCTCCGCGGCCCCTGTCCGATGGCCGACGACCTTGCCTCCGCTGAGCAAGTGAACGAGCTGGAGCAGGTATTGGCCGAACGGCTGGACCCTGGATCAGGGGCCGGGCCTGCGTCCGGCGCAGGGGCGGGACAGGGCGTGCGGGACGTGGAGGTGCGCACCCGCTCGCTCGTGCCTCCAGTCAATCCGGAGGCGTACCGCGACGAGACGCACCTGGCCGCCGAGGTGCTCAGTCTGCTCGACCGCGTCCGCACGGACGACGAGGCGCTCGAAGCCGTAGCGCCCGACGTGCTCGCGGGTGTCTCCGACGACGATCCCGAGTCCCGCCGCGCCTACCTCCGCTCCCTCCTCGACGGGATGGATCGTGAGGCTATCGCACGTCTCGTCAACGACGGATAGGGGCCAGCTCTACAGCCCTCGTCGAGCGACGTGCCCGAATGGGTATGGGCGTTTGGGAGTATGGAAGTGCGAAAATCCTCACGGGGCAATGAGTACCTTATTTTGACCCTCGGTTCGACGTTTGGCGGACCGGAGAGTTCGGGCTCTCCGGTCTGTACAACCCACGTACTCACACACTCACGCACCCCCACACCGTCTTTCCGTGTCCATCCGAATTGAGTCGTGCGAAATTGACGCCTTCGGGCCGCTGCTTGACCTGGAGCTCGACGCCCTCGATCACCCCGTCGTGGTGCTACAGGGCCGCAACGAGTCCGGCAAGTCGGCCTTCTTTCACTTCCTGCAGACAATGTTCTATGGCATCTACCCCACGGATGCCGGCAATCACCCATACGCTCCCCGCGACGGCCGACCCCTCGAAGGTCGCCTCGACTTCCGGCGGGCCGACGGCACGCCCTACACCGTGAGCCGCCGCCTTCGGTCCGCGCCGCAGGGCCGTCTTCACGAGACCGACGCCGACTCGACCCGTCTCCGCAACCGCACCGTGCCCGCCGTCCAGCACGTGCCGCGCTCGGTCTACGGGTCGGTCTACGCCCTCCAGCTCGATGATCTCGTGCGCCTGCAGGGCCAGGCCTGGGACGAGGTGCAGGATCGCCTGCTCGGCACCCTGAGCATGGACGACGTTCGCCCCGCCCGTGTCGTGATCGAGGAGTTGGAAGACGAGGCCACCGACCTCTGGCGCACCGACAACCGGGGCAAGCCCGAGGCCAAGCAGCTGGAGCAGCGCCGCCGCGACCTTCGCGAGGAAGCCGGCCAGGCCCGCGAGCGGGACGAGAAAATCCGCCGCCTCCAGGACGAGATCGCCGAGCACACCGAGCGCATCGAGGCCCTGAAGGCGGAAGAGGTGAAGCTGAAGGGCAAGCAGCGTCGGGCCGAGCGCCTTGCCCCCGTCCGCCGTCTGCTCCGGACGATCGACGAGCACGACGAGCGGGCCGGTGACCGGGCAGCCTACGAGGACCTCCCCGAGGACCCGACAGCCCTTCTCGATGAGTTGGACGAGAAAATTTCGGACCTGGAAGCACGGGTTGAGGATAAGCGCGGCACGCTCCGCCGCCTGCAGCGAGCCCTCGATGCCCCCACCGAGGCCGACGAGCGCCTCCTGGAGTATGCCGACGCCATTCGGGGATGGACGCGCCGTATCGAACGGCATCAGAAACAGCGGGTGGACCTGGAGGAGGCCCGCCGGGCTGAGGCCGAGGCTCAGAGTCGGCTCAACGACGCGGCGTCGTTCCTGACTGAGCCCTGGGACGACGTTTACGCCGAGCCGCTGCGCGATGTCTCGATGGCCGACCTCCGCGAGCGCATCAAGGTCTATGAGCGAGCCGAACGCCGCCTCCGTGAGACGCGCGCCCGAGCCGAGACCGTGGGGCTTCACGCGCAGGCCCGCAAGTCGCTCGTGCCGTGGATTGTGGTCGTCGTCCTGGGCCTCTCGACGACCGCGGGCGGCCTCCTCGTAACGCTACCAGTTTCGGGCGTCCCCGTAGCGGGTGGGGCCGTCGCCCTTCTCGGCCTTTTTCAGGCGGTTGCCGCCTGGCGCCATAATCAGCAGATCGACGTGCAAGAGGAAACGCTTGATCTGGAGGGAAAAGAGCAAGAAGCCGAAGAGCGCGCCGCCCAGGTCGAGCTGCTGGTCGATGATCTGCCCCTCCCGCCCGAACGGCTCGAACACCCGAGCCCCGACCTCGTCACGGACCTGAAGACGCTGAAGGAGGCGTTGCGCGAGCGGGACGCGAAGGCTCGCACCGTCGAGGAGCAGGCAGAGGAGGTGGAGACGGCCGAGCAGGAGCTCCGCGCCCTGGCGCAGGACCTCGGGCTCTCGGGGGAGAAAAGCGACCGGTCGGTCGCAGAGGTGGTGGCGACGCTCGACCGTCGGCTCGACGCCGCCGAGGAGCGGGCGAAAGACGCCAAGGAGGCGAAGGAGGAGGTCCCAGACCTCCGCCCCGAGGTCGAAACCCTGGCCGAGCGCCTGTCGGAGGTGCGGGAGCGACGCGAGTCGATCGTCACGCGGTTGGAGAAGCTGGGGGACGGCGACCTGGACGCAGGCGTCGAGGCGCTGGAGGCCCGCCGGCAGGCCGCGCGCCGAGCCGAAGCGAGCCGCGACCGCCTCCACAGCGAGTATCCGGACTGGGAGGACCGGAAGGCCGAAATCGACGAACTGGAGGCAGAGGAGGGCGGCTGGACATTGACCGACGAAGAGCAGGCCCGCATTGAGCAACGACTGGCGGAGATTGAGGAGGAGCGGCGGGAGGCGGAAAAGGCCCGTACCGCGAAGCAAAAAGAGGTTGAGCATCTCCTCGACGAACGCACCATCGCCGACATCGATAGCGAACTTGCTCACGTGGAGCGCCGCCTCGACGAGGTCCGTGAGGCGCGCGATCGTCGCCTGCTCCTGGCCGGGCTCCTCCGTCGGGCCGACACCGAGTTTCGCCGCAAGCACCAGCCCGATGTCATCCAGCGGGCCTCCGCGTACCTGGAAACGATTACGCAGGGCCGCTACGAGCGTCTCGCCCTCGACGAACAGGAGGGCCGCCTCGTCGTCTTCGAGGCCGGGGCCTCGTTCTCTCATCCCGTCAAGCCGCCCCTCAGCCGGGGCACCCTCGACCAGATCTACCTCGCCCTCCGCCTCGCCATTATCGACCACCTCGACGCCGACCGCGAGCGGCTGCCCGTCTTCCTCGACGAGGTGTTCGTGAACTGGGACGAGCCCCGTCGGCACGCCGCCTTCGACATTCTGGGCGACATGGCCCGGGAGCGGCAGCTCTTCGTGTTCACCTGCCACCCCTTCTTCGCCCGAGAAACGGCCGACCACCTCGATGCCGAGCGCATCGACCTCACGGCGCTCCGCAACGATGGGGCATCGATGGCCGAGCCACGGGACGTGCCCGTGTCGGGGAACGGGGCGGAAACGGCGTAGGCAATCCCGGTTGCGTCCGGGCAAACTGGTTCGGCCGACAGAACGCAACGTCACGGGGGAAGCCCGTCGCGAGTTGTGGGAATGTTCTCTCTGCTCCGCCGGCAGACTGGAGAGGAAAGCCACGGATCGCCGCCGCACGCGCCTCACGCTTCACGCCTCACTCTTCACGCTCCGGCGGCTGCAGGCGGCGCAGCCGATCCCAGCGAAAGATCCCGGCGTTGTGGCCGTCGTCCCATTCGATGCGGATGCCAATGCTTCCGGCGGGTTCAATCGAAGCGATGGCCAAGCCCGGCCACCGATTGCCCGCATTGTCCGAGGCGACGTCCGGCGGCGGAATGTGCTCAATCGCTTTGCCCTGGCACTCCGCACACGGGCACGCCTGGCGCAGCTTGTGGAACGGGAACACCGCGTCGTGATCGTCGCTCCACTCGACGGTCAGCGTCTGGGCGTCGGCGTCGACCTGCACACGAACAGGATCGGGCTCGTCGCTCATCGGAAAGAGGGATCGGGCAAAAGGAGGCGAAGGGGGGCAAATAAAAAACGCCGGACCCCAGGTGGGATCCGGCGCGCTCAGAATGAACCAGAATCAACGGGCTTCGGAGTGGAGACGAGGCGGACGTCCTACTCGTCCTCGAATGGATACACGTCTTCCAGCAGGGCCTGCAGCTTCGTGCGGCCGCGGTTGATGCGGCTCTTGACCGTGCCCATCGGAAGACCGGTGATCTCCGCAATCTCGTCGTAGGCGAGCTGCTGAATGTCGCGCAGCACCACCACCTCGCGGAAGGCCGGCGGAATCTCGTTCATCGCTTCCTGGATGTAGTGATCCTGGATCGTGCTCTCCGCGTGCTTGTCCGGGGAGAACGACTCGTCCGGGATCTCCATCTCGTACTCCTCATTGTCGCGGTTGACGGACTGGATCGATTGCATCCGCCGCCGCTTCCGCTTCCGGTATTCGGAGCGGGCAAGGTTTCCGGCAATCGTGTAGAGCCACGTCGAAAACTTCGCAATGCGCCGGTAGGAGTGCCGGTTGCGGTGGACCCGAAGAAACGTCTCCTGCAGCAAGTCCTCGCACCGCTTCATGTCGCCGAGGAAGCGATATAGGTACTGCATGAGACGATCCGAGTACCGATCCACGAGGATATTAAAGGCTTCGACGGTGCCAGCCTGAAACTGCGACATGAGGTCCTCGTCACTCATCTCTTGAAGCGCCTCATGCTGGCTGTTGCGCGCCTTCTGGTCCTTCGAGGCTGTCTTTTTGGTAACGACTTCCGCTCTGTCTTTTGCCATATATATATCGAGGCTCTAATCCCGAAAATGTTGAGAATGCCGAACGCTAGGGGCCCGTGGCCATCTTCTCAAGCCACAACGTGGCGATTGCTCTGTTGAATCGCAAATGGAAAGTGTTACGAATCAGGCACCGTGCCACGTGTTCCTAACGAGTTACAACGGGTCATTATTGCAGAGCAAAATGCAATCCAAAAGGGGGGAATGTGAAAAGGGGCCTCTAAGAATATGTGAAGAGACCGCACATTCCGCCATTTCGGCAGGGCAAACGAGGGGGCTCGGGCGCCGCCGCCCCCGACGTTCCGTCAGGAGACGACCGATTCCGGCACCGTGCCAGGGAGACAGCGGCGGTTCGTCGTTGGGAGAGAGTCTCGCTGCCGTCCACGGGCCCACGTGGTCATTCTAATTTTCGAGGAAGAGACGTTTGGAAGACAGAGGTTGAAATTACGCCTCGGTCGTTCTTCCCTCGCAGTTGCCGGGATAGGAAAGGCTTCAGATGCTGCTTGGAGAAAGATCCTCCTGTAGGGAATCGTGATCCTACAGGGATCTCCGTTTCGGCGGAAAGTGGTGCCCGTACGTTCTCGCGAATCGGCAGGTGGTTGGGGCGACCGGGCGGGGATTACTCTTCGTCCGTCTCCACTCCGAGCGTGAACTCGGATCCGCAGAAGTCACAGCGAAGCTCGATGGCTTTCTGCGGGCCCTCGTCGAGCCCCGTTTCCTGAAAGGCCGGACTGCCGTCAGGGTGGGTGGTGAGGGGGGTCACGTCTTCGAACGAGAAATCGCCGGTAAGCAGGTTCGCGTGGCCGATGGTGCGGTCACATTCGGGGCACGAGAAGGGCTGCTCGGCTGCGCCATCGCCACCGGCCGGTTGAGTAGAAGGATCCATGAGTGAAACGGGGGATCGTGAGGGCGATGCAATTCGATGCGGGTTGGGACAGCACGTCACGTCATTCGCTTACGCAGAACCCTCCGTCTTTTGGTCCCTACGGCGGGCATGAATCATCATCGGAGGAATCATTCGTTCGGGAACCGTCGGTTTTTCGATAAGATGTCGGATGAGGTCGGCGTATGGGAAACGCCGGACTGTGTCCAAAGGTATAGTCGGGCGTCGACGAAAAACGAGTCACGTAGTTCCGATTCGATACCACGCTCTCGTTGCGTGTGGTTCGCGTCCTTCTCTTCCCGATCTAGTATCCTCCTTATGAAAGCAGCACGTGTTCCGGAAGCCGGCGGCGATTTTGAAATTGTAGACCTCCCGATTCCTGATCCCGACGACAACGAGGTTCGGGTACGAGTGGAGGCCTGTGGCATTTGCCACAGCGACGCCTTCGTAAAAGAGGGCACCTTTCCCGGTATCGAGTATCCGCGTGTGCCGGGGCACGAAGTGGCGGGTGTCGTTGACGACGTGGGGGACGAGGTCACGCAATGGGCCGAGGGCGATCGCGTGGGCGTCGGGTGGCACGGCGGCCACTGCTTCACGTGCGAGGCCTGCCGATCCGGCGACTTCGTCAACTGCGAGAACGCCCTCGTTACGGGCATCAGTTTTGACGGAGGCTATGCCGAGTACATGACGGCCCCGGCCGAAGCCGTCGCAAAGATGCCCGACGACTTGGCAGCCACGGACGCGGCGCCGCTCCTCTGTGCCGGCATCACGACCTACAACGCTCTTCGCAATCAAGACCTACGTCCGGGCGATCACGTCGCCGTCCAGGGCATTGGCGGGCTCGGCCACCTGGGCATTCAGTACGCGGCGCAGATGGGCTGTGAAGTGACGGCTCTCTCGACCAGTGCGGACAAGGAGGACCTAGCCCTTGACCTCGGGGCGAGCCACTTCATCGATGCCTCGACCGGGGATGCTGCCGAGGCGCTCCAGGCCCGGGGCGGCGCCGATCTCATTCTGGCCACCGCGCCCAACTCGGCGGCCATCACGTCCGTCGTCGGGGGCCTTGGACGCGACGGGGCACTCGTCATCGTCGCCGCGACCGGCGAGCCCGTAGAGGTGTCGCCGATGGCGCTCATTCAGGGCCGGACGTCCGTGTCGGGCTGGCCCAGTGGGGACGCGAAGGACTCCGAGGAGACACTCGACTTTAGCGCGATGGCCGGCGTGACGCCCGAGATCGAGCCCTTTCCGCTCGCCGAGGCCGGGGCCGCCTACGAGCGCATGATCACCAATGAGGCCCGCTTCCGCGCCGTCCTCACGATGGACCACTAATGTCAACGTCGCTTGCGCTCGGTCTCTCTCGCGTGCAGGTTTCGTGGGAGGTGTGGAGGGCTGTAGGTGCGGAGGCCCTCCTCCCCGTTTTCCAGGACCACGTACAGGAGAAGCCTCTCGCACGTTGGTCCTCACCCGCTCAGCCAGAGAATGACGAGCAGGAGGATGAGCGCCCCGCCCCACAGCCCCAGGGCCACGCGAACCGAGGTGCGGGCCTGTTCGAGGTCGCGCCAGTCGCGGGGCCGTACACCCAGGACGAGAAAGGTGCAGACGGCCGCGAGGTTGAGGGCGACGACGTTCGTCACGGTGAGGAGGCCCGCCTGAAGGGCCGGCTGGAGGTGGCCGTCGCCGAGCAGGAGCCCGAACGCCACGACGGGCGGGAGGAGCGCCACGGCAACCATCACCCCCACGAGGCCCGTGGCCTGGTCGCGCGTGATCGACAGCACGCCCGCCGTCCCGGCCGCCGCGGCGAGGGCGACGTCGGCTAGACCAATCACGGTTCGCAGGCTCACCTCGCTCGTAGCTGGATCCACGGGCAGGAGCCAGCCCATCCCGAGCGCCCCGGCAGTGGCGAGCCCGCCGCCCAGGACGTTGGCCTGCAGGGAGCGGGACAGCAGCGGCAGGTCGCCAAGCGAGGTTCCCAGGGCGAGGGAGAGATTCGGGCCAATGAGAGGGGCAATCATCATCGCCCCGATGACGACAGCCGTCTGGTCGCGGAGCATGCCGCCCGCCGCGACGATTGTGGACAGGGCGACGAGTGCGTAGAAGACCCCCGACACGTCCGTGGCATCGCGGGCGTACTCGTACAGCTCCGCGCGCCCGACGCGGTTGACGGACATCTCGTCGTCCGACTCCTCGTCCGCCGGTGGATCTTCCGCCTCGTCCACCTCGGGCTGCGGCAGCGTTGCCTCTACCGACTGCAGAACGACGCGGTACTCCGACGGCGCTGCCCGATCGACCCAGTCGAGGAAGGACTCCGTTTCCTCCACCTCTAGCAGGACCCGGTCGACCCGGGTGGCCTCGTCCATCGCGTAGGTCCAGTGTCCGAGCACGTCGTACGTGTCGTCGGGCGGGGTGAGGGTCGTGTCGTCGTCGGGGCGGTAGATGTCAACTAGGCGAAGGGCCACGGCAGTTGCCGGTTGGAGGGTAGCTCGAACGAGGGTGGTATCCTGTGCTTTTTCCGCACGCCGTTCCGGTGAGAAGCGCGAGGGCGTGGGGATGCTCAAAAATTCCCTTTCTATCGTGAGGCGCGTTCGGGGATGCGAAGCAACATGACCAGGGATGCACGCGAGAACACGAGTGTGTCAGCGTTCTACGCTGCATGAACGGGGGCGCGAGCAGGCATGGTGAGGCTGCGATTGCCGTGGGGGGGGGGCAATTTAGTCGGCGGACTCGAAGAACGCCTCGTCGGCCTCGAAGAGGGCGATGCCTTCGACGGACGCCGCCTCGTACACCGGTTCGAGCGCCTCCACGAGGCCTTTTTCACCGCGCCAGAACGGAAACTTCCCGAGCTGCTTCGGCAGGGCGGCGTGGGCGGGTGGGGCCTCGACGGATCCGTACACGTCGTTGGGCAGGTCCGGAGCGTTCCAAAAATCCTCGGCCTCCGGGGGCACGGCGCCGGGCGATGGATCGTCGGCAGGAGCGGCGTCGGTCGCCCCGGCATCGGCGAGCGTCGCGACATCCCCGCCAATGCGATCCATGAGGGCTCCCTGTTGCATGCCTCGCAGGCGGAAGAGCAGGAACGGATCGCGGTCGAATTCCTCGGCGAGCAGGAGATACACCGCCGCAATGTGCTTGCACGGGTTCGACCAGTCGGGGCAGGAGCAGTCCGTCTCCAGGTCGGCCTCCCGCTCGGGAAACAGCGTGACCCCGGCCCGCTCGACGATCTCCTCCACGCCGGCCGGCATGTCCCCGGCGAGCAGTGCCGCCGCAAAGTACGGCTGATGGCGAAAGGTCTCGACGATCTCGTCCCACTCAGTTTGGTCGTAGGGCCGCAGGCGGATGGTGACGCCATATGGATCGGACCGCGAGCCCTGCACCTCGGCGGTGACCTGCCCTGCTTCCACCTCGATGGAGAGCACCTGTCCCTTCCGCGCGTAGCGCTTGCCCCGCTGCAGGCGGTTGTCGATGTTGAAGCCCTTCAGCGTCTCTTCCCAGCGCTCGCCCCACCAGGTCGTGCCAAACGCGCCGCGCTGCGATTTGGCCTTGATTCCCCCCGTCACCTCGCGCGGCTTGGTCTGTTCGTAGTGTCGGTACCAGTTCATCGTCTTCGGGTAGCCGTTTGATTTCGCTGTGATGACGAATTTTGAGGGAGGAGGCGTCGAGGGGCGGGGTGTAGTTCGTATCGCGTATTGCGTATTAGATTGCAAGCAAAAAAACAGGACGAAATACGCAATACGAAATACGCAACAAGCCCAGACGATCCAGGTACAGCCCGAGAACACACTACACGACAAAAAAATTTCCAGTCTTCAAACTCCCGGTTTCGCGGCAAAAATCCCTGCCTGGCACGTCATGCCGCACCCCGATGCGGCATCTTTTTGCTTCAGGCAGTGCCAATTTTCGAAAAGATTCCGGATCAAGTCCGGAATGACGGAAGGAGCAGGGATTTTTGCCGCATGGTGTGAAGGCTCGCCCGATTTTTGTCGTGTACCATGGCCCGAGAAAGCCTACTCCTCCCCTTCGACCTGGCGCAGCCGAAACAGCTCCTTCAACTCGTCGGTCGAGAGCTCGGTCACCCAGTCCTCGCCCGCGTCGACCACCTGCTCGGCGAGGCTTTTCTTGCGCTCAATCATCTCGTCGATCCGCTCCTCCAGGGTGCCCGCGCAGACGAACTTATGCACCTGCACCCGTCTCGTTTGCCCAATCCGGAAGGCGCGGTCGGTGGCCTGGTTCTCCACCGCCGGATTCCACCAGCGGTCGTAGTGGAAGACGT
>CAZSBW010000013.1:0-19193 GCA_964604815.1 uncultured Salinivenus sp.
TGCCCGTGCCGGCGCTGGCGGCCATCATCATTGTGGCGGGCATCAGCCTCATCGACCTGCACGAGCTGCGGGTCCTTTTCAAGACCCGCCGCCGGGACGGGGCCATCGCGCTCTTCACGGCGCTCGTCATTCTGTTTGTTGGGCTGCAGGAGGGCATCCTGATCGGCATCGGCGCCTCGGTGGTGGCGGTGCTCTTCCGCATCAGTCGGCCCAACGTGGCGGAGCTTGGGCACGTCCCCGGCACGCGCATGTACCGGGACCTGGAGCGCTTCGAACAGGCCCGGCGCCTGAAGGACGTCATGGTGCTGCGGGTGGACGCGTCCTTCTCCTTCGCCAACGCGGAGTACTTCAAGGACTTCATTCTGGAGAAGAGTGAGCGGGAGGGGCGGACCGTGGAGGTCGTGGTGGTGGACGGCAGCAGCATCAACGACCTGGACACCACAGCCATCGGGGCGCTCTTTTCGGTGATCGAGTCGCTGGAGGAGATGGGCATCGAGCTGCACCTGACGGGGCTCATCGGGCCGGTGCGCGAGGTGGTACGCCGGTCGGGGCTGCATGCCCTGTTGGGTGAGGATCACTTCCACCTCAATCCGCACGAGGCCGTGGTTCAGGTCCTGGAGCGGTGGGACGCCAAGGACGACGGGGACCGGGTGGCGCGCTACTTCGCCACCACGGAGCCGAAGAAGAAAGAATCGACGCCCGCCGCGTCGTGAGCGGGCAGAAGCGACGGAACGCCTGCGTCTGTTTCAGGGTATTTGAAACGAGATTTTTTCCCAATCATCCGTTCCCGTCATGCCGAGTACGCTTCCGCAGAGCGTGCGCGACAGCTGGGGCGAGGACGTCGCCGACGACTTCTCCCGCTGGCTCGACGCGTACGTTCAGGACCACGCCGTAGCCCGGGATGAGTATCGAGAGATTCTTTCTCGTCTCGACGTGCTCGAAAGTGAGGTGTCCGGCGATTAATCTCATAAAGTCACAAAATTGCCGGAGTCAAGCTCTGTTGGAGTGCACGGAAGTTCAGAGCGACGGTGTAGGAAGTTTCCGTAGTTGATGCGATTGCGCTATGGCTCGTACAGCAGGAGGGAAAGGGTCTCTTCGAGCGCCTCAAAATCCCGATCCGCGGTCAGAAAAGGTTGGCCCAGCACGTCGGCGGTTGCTGCGATCAGGGCGTCGGGCAGTGCCAGGTTGTGGCGACGCCGGAACCGAATCGCGCGCTGCTTGACGGTCGTGCCGAGATCGTAGATGGCACAGTCGTCCAGAAAATGACGGACGCGCTCCCGCTCGGTGGTCGAGAGGGACGGGTAGCTCAGGAGTTCCATCTCCGTCACAAAAGAAACGTGGACCGAGCGGCCATTCAGGAGGTCCCGGAGCGTCGTGTCTCCCCCGAGAAGGTACAGAGCGATGTTCGTGTCAATCAGCATCATTCAACGCCGCTGATCCCCATTCTTCGCGAATACGGGCCTGAAACCGACGCGGATCGTCGTCGAGTTCAATCGTTCCGCAGTGCTCGTGGGCGTCTAGGCGGATGGCCTCCTGGTGCGCCGTTTTGATCTTTGCCCGAATGGACTCCATCGATTCGCCCCGGTGAACGACGGGTGTTGTGGCCATCGGTGCGTGCGTTGCGTGAAATAGAATCGCTAAGAACACAACGAGGGCACTTCCGAGAGAGATCCCCTCCGCTGCCTGCGACTCCCGATTACTGATACGTGAATGGGTTTCTAAAGGCGATCTCCGCTGATAATAATCCACGGTTTGTAGATCCGAGATCTCCGTCCTCACACGGAGAATAATGTTTGCCTACCCGTGCACGGATCAGTAGAGACGAGAGCAAGGGTCACTCCGCCGCCCGGCGCTGGATGAGCGTTCCACACTGCCGGGCCTGCTCGATCACGCGTCCCACCGTCAGCGTCCAGCGGGGGGCGGTGTCGCAGCCGGCCGCCTCCAGCGCGCCCGCGGCCCAGTGGTTGCAGTTGTTGAAGACGTGGTATGGCAGCCCCGAGCGGTAGAAGCGACTGTCGCGGTAGTAGCCGTCCGCACCGGGGATCGCGTCGCCGCCTTCGGTCCGCGCAAACGACGCGACCACGTACCGCGTCAGCGCGTCGAGTTCTGAGGAATCCACCGGGATGCGCACGATGGTGTGGCGGTCGAACCGGGCGGGCACCGATCCGTCGATGGGCACGACGTGGACGACGCTGCCGGTGGGCCACGCCCCAGCCCGCACCGTGCCCCACACGCCCCGGGAGGTGCCGGGGTAGTAGCGCGCTTCGCCCCACCCCACCTCCAGGTACTCGGCCTCGGGAAAATCGCCGAGCACGGGCCACCGGTCGTCGGGCACGTCCGCGCGGCGGACGGCGATGCCGGCGTGCCAGCCGTGGCGCACGAGGTAGACGGCGCTCGTGCTGTCGGGCGAAGGGGCGGTCGTCTGGCGCGGCAGGTGGCAGCGCACGGCCAGGAGGAGGCCCCAGCCGACGAGAAGAACCAGCAGAAGGCGGCGTCCCCAGCGAAGCACGATGGGCGGTGGTCGTTTGGGGGATCGGCGAGGGGCCGCTACGGCTCGTGGCGCGTCTGTCGGAACGGCACCGTCACCACGCCCGAGCGGCCGTTGACGTGCAGAACGAGCGTGAAGGCGCGCAGGTCCACCGGCACGACCACGAAGCCGCTCGTTCTCGTGCCGGGGGCGAGGGTGGTGCGCCGGAGGGTCGACTGAGCCCATCGGGCGCGGCGCTGACTGAGCTGGGCCCGCCTGCGCCGGGCCCGTGCCTCGGCCCGCTCGCGGTCTTCCTCGGCGTCCTCGGCCGCGTCGGCGGCCCGTTCCTCGGGCGGCCGGGCCGGGTCCGCAATGTCGCTCATCGCGTCGAGGGTAGTGGAGAGGGCGTTGAGCCCGGCGGCCTGTTCGGCGTCGGCCTCCACCGGGAGCGCTCGTTGTCGATCCGCAGGAGTCCCTGGTCGGAGTTGCGGGCGTACAGCGTGTCGGCTGGTGAACAGCGAACGGTTTCTCCGACAATCAATTCGTGATTTAGAGCCTTCCCTCTCGTCCAAAACGTCACACTGCTCACCGACTCGTTCGTCCCATGCCCACCGAGTCCGCCCTTCGCGAGCACGTCGTCAATCTTCTCACCGTCCGCCAGGCCCACGGCACGTTTGAGGACGCCGTGGCCCAGATGCCGGTCGACCGCGTCGGCGACCGGCCCGAGGCGCTGCCGTACTCGGTGTGGGAACTGGTCGAACACCTGCGCCGGGCCCAGCGCGACATCCTCGACTACTGCCGGGACCCGGACTATGAGGCCCCCGACTGGCCCGAGGGCTACTGGCCCGACGCGGCCACGCCGTCGAGCGCAGACGCTTGGACCGAGGCCGTGACCGGGGTGCAGAATGACCGCTCCGCTCTCTGCGCGTTCGTGCGGGACGAGGACCTTGACCTCTATGACACGGTGCCGTCCAGCGACGAGCACACCTACCTGCGCGAGATGCTCCTCGTGGCCGACCACAATGCCTACCACATCGGCCAGATCGTGGCCGTGCGCCGCCAGCTCGACCTCTGGCCGTCGGAGGAGGACGCAGAATAGAAAAACCGGACCCCGTCCTCACCTTGAGGACGACGCCCGGCCAGATCTCCTTTCCCTCGACGTTGCCAAAGCGAGAAAAGTCTAGGGAGTCGTTAAGGGAGCGAAGGTATCAACGCTTTTGGCAGTGAAGCTGCCGGAGATGCTGACCTCCGTTGTGTCTAAGGTCCCAGCCGACGTGTTGACCGTGATTGCGTAGGCCGTGGGAATGTTGACGTTGCCGCTCACCTCGTCCTCGGTCGACGTACTGAACTCAACGGTGCCGCCCTGCGGGACGTAAAAAGGAGCGTCCTGAAATCCGTCCGTGCCAAGATCTTCGAAGAGCACGCTGATGAAGTCCCCACTGTCAAATCCCTGCTCC
Source organism: uncultured Salinivenus sp. (assembly GCA_964604815.1). Classification (GTDB taxonomy): domain Bacteria; phylum Bacteroidota; class Rhodothermia; order Rhodothermales; family Salinibacteraceae; genus Salinibacter. The sequence goes on from CAZSBW010000013.1 coordinate 3,925, forward strand.
AGCGTCACGATGTCATGTTCTCCTGTGTCCGGCAGCTCGGAGGAATTGCGTGCGAGAAACCCGAAGAGTCCATCTTGGGCACTTTGGGACGAAAATGACTCGTTGCCACTGAGGTAGATTCCAAAAACCTCCTCCCCTTGCCGGTTCTCGCCGCTGTAAAAGAAGGAGAATCCGTCGATCGTCGTGTCGCGGAGGGCCTTGGCGGACACACTCCTCGCACTGCTACTCTCAGGATTCACGTCCAGCGAGAATTCATTTTTGATTTCGGTTTCTCCGTCATTTGAGCCTCCGGAGTCGCAGGCGGTGAGGCCGAACGAGAGCGCGAGGCACAGAAGAGGGAGCGAAAGCAAGCGCTTCATAGCTGAGAAAGGGCTGTTGAAAAGGTCCGCGCGAAAAGGAATGGTCTCACCTCGGATAACGAAAGATTCTGCCCGATCCGGACACGTCCGCTACGACTGGAGGTAGCGGTCGAGGTACGTCTCCGCCTCGGCCTTCACCTGGCTCTGCATGGGGCGGAGGAAGGCACTGAGGTTGATCCGGATCTCGACGGTGTCGTCCGCCACGTCGATCTGTCCGTCCGCGCTCGCCCCGTCAAAGAGGAGGGTGTCGTCGTCCCACTCGTAGTCCACGCCAATGTCGGCCTCGAGCTGCTGAGCCACGCGCTCAACGGCATCGCGCCCGCCGTCGCGGCCAAGGGAGTGGGAGCGGGTCAGTTCGATGTCGGCCATGAGGGGGAAGGAGGGGTGTGTAGGAGAAGAGCGAAGGAACGACGCGCCCTGGTTTTTTCCGGCGCCCTGTCCCGCACCGGTCGTCGGAGGTGGGTGTTCCGGCGTTCAACGTGAAATTGGGTCTTGCCATTGGGAACCGAAGGGCCTTGTTTGGGGACGGAGCCCCCTCTGTTTCCGCCGCCGTCCCCCCTTCCGTTTATGTTTGCTTTCCGCCTTCGCACAGTTGTTTGTGCACTGATCGTCTTCGTCGTCCTTCCCGTGCAGGCACAGGACGATGGTGCGTTGCAAAATCCGGCCTCGTTTCTCGGCTACGAACTGGGAGAACAGTTTACGCCCCACCATCGCGTCGTTGAGTACGTGCGCCACGTCGCCGCCCACTCCCCGGCCGTGACGGTCCGGCAGTATGGCACGAGCCACGAGGGACGCCCCCTGCTTCTAGGCACTGTCACCACGCCCGAAAACCACGAACGCCTCGACGCCATCCGCCGCTCCAACCTGAAACGGGCGGGTCGGGTTGACGGGACGCCGCAGACCGAGAAGTCCGTCGTGTGGCTTAGCTACAATGTCCACGGCGACGAGCCTGTCTCCAGCGAAGCGGCCCTGAAGACGCTCTACACCCTCGGCGATACGACGCACACCCGGGCGCAGAATTGGCTCGACGACACCGTCGTTCTGCTTGATCCGGGCCTCAACCCCGACGGGCGCGAGCGCTACGTGAACTGGTTTCGCCGGACGGTCGGTGCCTCGGTCATTTCTGACCGATCGGCGCGGGAGCACCATCCCCCCTGGGCACCGGGCCGGACCAACCACTACTACTTCGACCTCAACCGCGACTGGGCCTGGGGCGTGCAGAAAGAGACGCGGCACCGCCTCGACGCCTATCACCGCTGGATGCCGACCGTGCACGTCGACTTCCATGAGATGGGCGCCGACGATCACTACTACTTTGCCCCGGCCGCTCAGCCGTTCCACGAAGACCTGACCGAGTGGCAGCGCGACTTTCAGTTCACGATTGGCCGCAACAACGCGTCGTACTTCGACGAGAACGGCTGGCTCTATTACACCCGCGAGGTCTTCGATCTCTTCTACCCCGGCTACGGCGACACGTGGCCCCTCTTTAACGGCGCCATCGGCATGACCTACGAGCAGGCGGGCGGCGGGGCGGCCGGGCGATCCATCGTTACGTCGGACGGAGATACGCTCACGCTCGCCGAGCGCATCGATCATCATCACGTCAGCGGCCTCTCGACCGTCGAGGCGACGGCCCAGAACCACGAGACGGTGGTCGAGGAATTTGCGGCGTACCACCGGTCGGCGCAGCAGAATCCGCCGGGCCGGTATCGGACGTACGTCGTCCGGCGAGAGGAGCAGGGCGAGCGTGTGGACGCCCTGGCCGAGCACCTGGACCAGCAGCGCATCCAGTACGGCTACGCTACCGCGTCGGCGCGGGCGACGGGCCGGTCCTACCGGAGTGGCGAGCGGCAGGCCGTGCAGATCCAGCGGGGCGACCTCGTCATTGACGCCGCCCAGCCGAAGGCGCGGCTCGTGAAGGTGCTCTTTGAACCCGAAACCACCATTCCGGACTCGCTCATGTACGACGTGACGGCCTGGGGACTGCCGTACGCCTACGGTGTCGAGGCGTACGCGCTGCCTGAGCGCGTCATGCCGGACACGTCGGGCGCGCCCCCGAGCCAGCCCGTCCTGACGGGCAATACGAAGCGGCCGTACGCCTACGTCACGCCGTGGCGGAGCCGGGCCGACGCCCGCTTCGCCGCGGACTTGCTTCAGGAAGATGTCCGCCTCCGGTTCGCGACGGAGGAGTTCAGCGTCGACGACCGGACCTACGCCCCCGGGGCGCTTCTCATTACCCGCGGCGCCAACGCGAATCGTCTGGACCGCTTCGACCGTGTCGTGCGGCGGGTGGCACGGGAGCACGATCAGTCAATGCACGCCCTCCAGACGGGGTTCACCGACCAGGGGCCTGATCTCGGCTCGGGGAACGTCGGTTTCGTGGAGAAGCCTAGAGTGGCGCTGCTGGCGGGTCCCCCGATGAGCGCCAATCGAGTGGGGGAGGTCTGGCACTTCTTCGATCAGCAAATCGAGTACCCGATCACGCTTCTGCCGGCGGAGGACGTCGAGCGGTCCATGCTCGACGACGTGGACGTGCTCGTGCTGCCGGACGGCGACTACGGGACGTGGCTCACGGACGAGCGGGCCGAATGGGTGACGCGGTGGGTACGAGGGGGCGGGCGTTTGGTCGCGCTGGGGGAGGCGAACGAAGCCCTGGCCGACCGGGCGCCCTACCGGCTCGCGCAGAAAGACGCATCCACCGCGGCCGACACGACGTCGAAAGCGACCCGTCCCGTCCCGCAGTCGTACGGCGCACAGCAGCGGATTGCCCTGTCCCAGTCCACGCCCGGCAGCATTCACCGAGTGCGCCTGGATACGTCCCATCCGCTGGGCTTTGGCCTCGACTCGCCGTACTTCACGCTCAAGCGCAACAGCGAGGCCTACGCTTATCTGGGAAGGGGAAGGACGGCGGGTGCCCTTGATGACAGCGCGCCGGTGAGCGGCTTCATGGGACACGCGGCGCAGCAGCAGATCGACGACACGATGGTCTTCGGGGCGCAGCGGCTCGGCGAGGGGCACGTGGTCTATTTTGTGGACAATCCCCTCTTCCGCGGCTTCTGGTACGGGGGGCACGTCCTCTTCAGCAACGCCGTCTTCTTTGTCGGCAACGATTGATACTGGCAGCTTGGAAAACCTGGGGCTGCGTCGAGTGGGGGGGGGCGCCCCGCCATTGTGCGCTGCCACTCGGAGGTCAACACACGATCATCCTGGCTGCTATGCCTGTGTGGGGCGCACGTCGCCGGGATCGGGGAGCCAGTGCCAGTCCGGAAGAGCACTGCGCACCCGGCGGGCGAAGAGGTCGGCGCTGACGTAGGCGACGGGGATGAGAATGAGCGTGATGAGCGTTGACGCGACGAGGCCCCCGATGACGACGCGGGCCAGGGCCGCCTGGATTTCGGCGCCGGCCCCGATCCCAAGGGCCAAGGGCACGAGGCCCAGCACCGTCGTGAGGGTCGTCATGAGAATGGGACGGAGACGCAGACGCCCAGCTTCTGCGACCGCATCGAAGAGGGGTAACTCTCGTTTGCGGCGCATAATGTTGATGTAGTCAACAAGCACGATTGCATTGTTCACCACAATCCCGATGAGCATCACGAAGCCCATTACACTCTGAATATTGACGGTGGTGCCCGTAAAGTATAGGGTCGGGAGTACGCCCACGAGCACGAGGGGGACGCTGAACATCACGATGAGCGGATCGAGGAAGCGCTCAAACTGTCCCGCCATGACCATGTAGATGAGCACCAGCGCCATGAGGATGGCGATCAGGAAGTCCGTCTGGGCCTTCTGCTGCTCGCGGTACTCGCCGCCGAACGTGATCGAGAAGCCCTCGGGGAGCTGGAGGGTGGACAGCTCTGATCGCGCGCGTTCAACCACCTCTCCCAGCACCGCGTCGTTCGTGAGTGTCGCCGAGATGTAGGTCACCCGCTGCCCGTTGATGCGCTGAATCTCGGTCGGGCCGCGTCCGCGCTCGGTACTGATGAGCGTAGAGAGGGGAACGGCCTGTCCGTCTGACGTGCGGATCGACACATTGTCGAGGTCCTTTACCGAGAGCCGGTCTTCCGGTCGCAGGCGCACCGTGATCGGAAATTGTTCGCCGCCGGTCCGGTAGGCCGCTGCGCGGCTGCCCCCTAAGTTGGTCTGTACGGCCCGCGCGACCTCCTCTGTGCTCAGGCCGAGCGATGAGATTTTGTCGCGCAAGAATCGGATGTTCTGCTCCGGTCGACCCTCGCGCCGGCCACTGCGAGCGCCGGCCACCCCGTCGACGGTCTCCAGCCGACTTTTGATGCGCTCCGCGATTTTTTGAGCCTGGTCCAGGTCGTATCCCCGCAGTTCCACCTGGAGCGCCTCGTTGCCTCCTCCGACGCTAAAGACGCGCCGGAGAATCCAAAGCCCGGATTGCGCGCTGACCCGAACATCGGCGCCGGGGATCTTGCCCACAACGGCCGAGCGGATGCTATCGGCCAGTTCAAAGGTGTTGATCGACCGCTCGCTGGCAGAGGCCAGCTGAACTTCAACCTCTGCCCCCCAGGGCTGCACCTGCTTGGCAAAGTTCTCGACGTCCTTGTCCGGAAGCAGCGGCTGCACCTGCTGCTCCAGCTCGTCGAGGTATTCCATCACCACGGCAATGTTGGTGCCCTGCGCCATCTCCAGATCGATGTCGATCTCGTTGGCGTCGGTCTTCGGGGCCAGCTCGATGGAGATGAGTGGCCAGAGGACGACGGCGCCGCCCAGAAGCACGCCCGTCACAACAAACACGAGCCAGCGTCGCTGCAGAGCGGAGCGGATTGCGTCGGAGTAGCGGTTTTCGAGTGTCGCAAAGGCGCGCTGGAACCAGGACTTCGAGGCGTCGTCGGTGGCGTCGCCCTTCCCGGCCTCAATCGTGAGGAAGCGGCTCGCCATCATGGGCACGAGCGTGAGCGCCACCAGCAGCGAACAGGCGATGGCAAACACGACGACGAGGGCGAGCGACTGGAAGAGCGCCGCCGTCGTCGTGCGGGCGAAGACGAGGGGGAGAAAGATGACGGACGTGGTGAGGGTAGAGGCCACGATGGCGCCCGCCACCTCCCGCGTCCCGACGGAGGCCGCCTCCTTGAGCGACAACCCGTTCTCCTCCCGTTGGCGAATGATATTCTCTAACACCACGATTGCATTGTCGACGATCAGGCCCACCCCCAGGGCGAGGCCCCCGAACGTCATCTGGTTGAGCGTGAGATCGTTAAAGAACAGGAGTGCAAACGTCGCGATGATCGAGATCGGAATCGACAGCGCGATGATGAACGTCGTCGATCCGTTGCGCAGGAAGAGGTAAAGAACCAGAATGGCCAGGAGCGAGCCCCAGATGGCCGCGTTCTTGACGTTGTTGATCGACTTGCTGATGAACTCACTCTGGTCACTGACGACCGTCAGTCGAACATCCTGTCGCGATTTGTTAATGCGCTTGACCTCCTCACGGACCCGATCGGCCACCGCCACGGTGTTGGCGCCGCTCTGCTTCTGTATTTCGAGCTGGAGAACCGGGATGCCGTTCAGCTCAGCGATTCGGCTCAGGTCCTCGTAGCCGTCGACCACGTCGGCCACGTCCTCGACGCGAATGGGGGTCCCTTCAGCCGTGGTGACGACCGTCTGGCGGATCTGGTCGAGCGATTCGTACTCGCCCTGGGTCCGGACGTACAGGTCTTTCAGGCCCTCCTTCACGTTGCCTCCGGGCAGCGCCACATTTGACTGCGAGATGGCCTGCGACACCTGCGCGGCCGACAGGTCATAGGATTGCAGGCGGTCGCGGTTAATGTTGACACGAATTTGCCGATAAATGCCCCCCTGTACGCTGATGGTGCCCACCCCAGGAATCTGTTCAAACTGCTTGCTCAGGTTCCGCTCCATCAGGCGCGTGAGCGACGACAGGTCGCGCCGTGACTCGACAGCGATGGACACGATCTCCTGGCTGTTCGGGTCAAACTTCCAGATGCCGGGGGGCTCGGCCTCCACCGGCAGGTCGTCGCGGATGCGGTCGAGGGCCGCGCGGACGTCATTGGCGGCCGCGTCCAGGTCGGTACCCTGAGCAAACTCCAGATTGACGCGGCTCTCCCCCTCTTCGGCGGAGGACGTCATCCGCTCTACGTTGGGGACGCTGGAAACGGCGTTCGCGATCGGGTCAGTAATGATCTGCTCGACCTCTTCTGGCCCCACGTTCGGATAATTGGTGTACACCGTGACCCGCGGATACTCAATTTCCGGAAGAAGGTCGACCGGCAGGTAGTAGAAGCTCACTGCCCCAACCACAATGACGACGAGGAAGGTCATTGCCGTCGCGACGGGGCGGCGGATGGAGGTATCGTAGATGGGCATGGGGACTAGGGGGACATCGTGGTGAGTGTGGACGGCGAGGTCGGGCCGATACTTAGTCGTCCTCAGCTGTGGCGGTCACGGAGCCGGACGTGGTGTCGGAGGCGACGTTGCCGGAGGAAGCAGCCGTATCTGTGGCCGTTGTGTCACCGAATCGCTGCTTGGCCAGGCGCTGCTGTCGGTCGAGGAACCGGTAGAGGAGGTCAGAGTCCTGCATGCGCTGCAGTGCCATCAGGCGGGACCAGGGCATGGGACGCACTCGGGCATCGACACGCTCGTCGCCGGCGGTGCTAAGCAGGTTCTGCCCGACGGTCACGACCCAGTCTCCGGGCTGGATCCCCTGGACGCCGGCCGTCTGCTGTCCTTCCGCGAGAATCTCGACCTCGCGAAAGGCGGTTGGCGTTGGCTGGGTGAGGGGCGGCGGATCCTCTTCATTGTACGAGTCGGGCACCTCGACGGAAATTTCGGTGCCGAGAGTGGGGGCGACGAAAACGCCCCGGGAACCGGAGTTGGGATCTTCGTAGATGGCGCTGAGGGGAATGAGGGTGGCCTGGTCGCTTTCGCCGTACGCCACGTCCACCTCCACGAACATACCGGGATTGAGAATTCGGTCCCGATTGGGCACGACGATCTCGGCCTCGGCGCTGTACGACTCGTCGCTCAGGAACGGCGACATGCGCGTCACCTCGGCGACCAGGGTCGTGTCTTTCGACGGCACGAGGACCCTGGCGGTTTGGCCTTCCTGCACCTTGCCGAACATCCGATCGGTCACCTGCACCCGGACTTTTACGGTGTCGAGGTCGCCCATGGTATAGAGGCGAGTGCTGCCGTCCACCCGCTGCCCCACCTCCACGTTGCGGGCCCCCACGTATCCGCTAATCGGGGCGCGCACCACCGTGCGGCGCAGGTCGGCCCGGCGCTCCTCGAGCGTGGCCTGCGCCCGAGCGACCTCTGCCTTTGCGCCCTCAAGCGCCGCTTTGGCACCTTCTACCTCGGCCCGCAGCGACTCCAGCTCCTGCTGGCTTTGAAAGTCCTGCTCCGCCAGTCGCTCGGCACGCTTCAGCTGGGCGCGCAGCTCATTCAGGTTTGCCCGGGCGCTCTTCACGTCGGCGCGGGCGACCTGAAGGCCGGCCTCGGCCTGGCGGACGCGTTCCCGATAGGTGTCATCCTTGAGGCGAACGAGGGGCTCGCCGCTCCGGACGTAGTCGCCGGTTTGTGCCGCCACGGACACCACCGGCGCGTTCAGTTCCGGGTAGATGGCGACCTGATTGCGGGCGCGGACCGTCCCACTCATCCGCTCCTGGAGGGGCAGAGAGCCGTACCGGGCCTTCACCGCCTCGACCGAGGGCGTGTCGCCGGAGCCCGGTCCGCCCCGCCGCCCCCGAGGGTCGGACCCGTCCTCGTTGGAGGAGGAGCCGCAGCCCGGGACGAGCAGGACGACGGCGAGAAGGACACCGATGGCACGAAGAATCAAAGACATGATGAGACGGATTGGAGAACGGGGTCAGCAAAATTGGAATGAAAGAGGGCACTCGAGCAGCGTGTCAGACGCAGCGGCGTGTTTGGCCTGGAGCAGCGGGGATCTCTGCTTTTCCCGAGAGGAACGGCCTTTACTTATAATGACCCGCATTGACAAACGCAGAACAAGTGTGACGGATGGTGACGATGTTGACAGGTCTGGTATGGAAGTGTGGATGTGAGTCGGTTTGGACAATTTTTCCGCAAGTCTGTGCCGAAATGGAAGGTCCCGGTTCTTCCCTCCATTCCTCCACACGTCCATCCCTCCAGTACACCCTCCACGCGTCCATACGTCACTTCAGGCGCGAGGGCACCTCTTCCGGAATGGTCCACAGGTAGAGGTAGGAATCGTCCACCTGCATCGTGGTGTCTGGCTCCCATGCGTCCATGTCGAAGCTGTGCGAGACGACCCGCGTGCCCGGCTCCAGTTGCTCGAAGAGCTTCGGCCGCAGCTTCGTGTTGACGTCGGGCAGGAGGTAGAGGGTGACGACCGTGGCGTCGCTGAAGTCGGCCTTGAAGAGATCCCCCTGTCGAAACGCGACCCGGCCGTCCACCCCGGCCATTTCGGCCCGGCGACGGGCGGTCTCGACGAGGTCGGGGCGAATTTCGATGCCGACGCCCTGCGCTCCGTATCGCTGGGCCGCGGTAATGGGAATGCGGCCGTCGCCGCTGCCGAGATCGTAGACCACGTCGTCGTCGGTTACGTTGGCAAAGTCCAGCATTTGGACGACGACCTCTTTCGGCGAGCGGACGAAGGGCACGTCGGAGTCGACTGACGTATCGCCCTGGACGGCATACGCCGGTCGTTGGAGGCCGGGCAGGTCAATGGAGTCGGGAACTTGGCCCAGGCTGGGGGCAGGGGCCGTGGCGAGAAGAAGCACCGCCGGCAGGAGGCCGAGCAGAATGGGGGGAAGTCGTTTCATCGGGAGCGAGGATTGGGGGGAAGAGTGGAGGGAAAGGGCGGAGAGAATCTCAGGTCGACGAATCGTCCCGAAACCAGAGAAGGGGAATGCCAATCAGCAGCACGCCCGCGCCCAGGAGCGCTCCCACGCCGGTGTAGGCGAGACTCGACCACAGCATGTAGCCGGAGGCGAGGCAAAAGAGGATGGGCGTGAGTGGATACAGAGGCACCTGAAACGGTCGGGCTACGTCCGATTCTGTGTGCCGAAGGACGAAGAGAGCGACTCCGGTGGCGAGGAAGAACAGCCAAAAGACGGGCGCCGTGTAATCGACCATCGACTGAAACCCCTGGCGGGTAACGGCCCCGACGCCCACGAGGGCGAGGGTCACTCCGCACTGCACCCAGAGCGCATTGGTCGGGGTGTCGGTCCGATCGTTCCACACGCCCAGGAGCGAGAACAAGGAGGTATCTCGGCCGAGAGCGAAGTTTGTGCGTGCGCCCGTGAAGATGGTCGCGTTGGTGGAGCTCAGCGCCGCGACACACACGAGCAGGCTCAGAACGATCGCTCCCGGCTCTCCTAGCGTGACGCGCATGAGGTCGGCCGCCACGGTATCTGTGGTTATCATTCCGTCTACGCCCAGGGCGTTTAGATACGCCCAGTTGACGAGCAGGTAGAGGGACGTGATGAGGCCGATGCTGATGAGCAACGCGCGTATCATGTTGCGTTTTACGTCTCGCAGTTCGGCGGACACGTACGCCGCTTCATTCCATCCCCCGTAGGTGTACAGGACAAACACCATGGCCCCGCCGATCTGGCTGGAACTCAACGACCCATTCGAGGCACTCGCACGTCCCTCGGCGACGCTCTCGGGAGCGAGAAAGAGACCGGCTCCGACGATAAGGAGCAACCCAAGAATCGTAGCGCCGGTGAGCGTCCGCTGCGTCGTTTTTCCCAGGCGCACGCCCGCAACGTTCAGGACGGTAAGGGCCACAACCGCCAGGGCGGCGTAGAGGGACGAGGAGTACGTTCCGAGCGACAAAATTTGGGAGGCGTAGTCCCCAAATACGAAGGCGATGAACGCAATCGAGCCCGTCTGGATAACGGCCAGCCGGGCCCACGCAAACAAGAAGGCCATCCAGTCCCCGAAGGCGCGCTGGAAGTAGTGGTAGTCGCCCCCGGCGTGCGGATACGCCGAGGCGAGCTCTGCGTAGCAGACGGCTCCAATCAGGGACACCACCCCTCCCAGTCCCCACACGAACAGGATCGACCAGAAACTGCCCATGCTCTCCGCAACGGGAGCCGGATTGCTAAAGATGCTGGCTCCCAGAACGACGCCCACGACGAGGGCCACCACGTCGAGTACTGAGAGCGTGTCGGGAAGGGTCGTTTCCGTCGAGTCGGGCATGGAGAGGCATCTGAGACGAGAGAACGGCAGTGACAGAGGATCGCCTGTACTGCTCGTCGTCTTCGAGGTTGTCGTCCAGAGAGGGGGCTGCGGCGCGACGCGGAGATTTCGTCGTTGTGTCAAAGAACGAGTTCCCGCCCGAGTCGTGCAATGAAGTCCACACGTTCACCGGACGAAGCGAGGCCTGTGGCCGCGGTCCGTCGTGCACTCGGGACAAAGTGAGAGACGAAAATGCCTGTTTTGATCCCGGGCATGAGACGAGTTGCACGCCTGTTAGCCGAAATGCACGTGCCAGTGGTTGGGGAGGCCCGCCGCGGCGATTGGGCGTCAAGAGTGCGGGCTGAGCGCCGGCGGCCCGGGAGCCGCTTTTTCGTTGGCTGACCCGATGTGCTCGGGCCGTCATCGTGGCGGCTCCGTTCTTCCCTGCCGTTCCCAACACGTAGAGGACCATGTCGGACACGTATCGCACCATTGGGGCGGCGGCCTCCGCTGCGCTGACGGTGGAGGGCTCGCGTTTCCTCGCCGAGACGGTTTCCGTGACCAGCCGGGACGAGGCAAATTCGGAAATCGACGCGGTTCGGACGCGAGAGCACCGGGCCACGCACCACTGCACGGCCTACCGGCTTGGGGTGGAGGGCGACGATTTTCGCTACGACGACGACGGGGAGCCGAGCGGCACGGCGGGACAGCCCATTCTTCGCCAAATTGACGCTCGAGATCTCACGAACACGCTCGTCGTGGTCACCCGCTACTTCGGCGGCACGGAGCTGGGCACCGGGGGGCTCATGCGGGCCTACGGCGACGCGGCGGACGCGGCTCTCGACCGGGCGTCTATCGTGGAGCGAGTGGTACGTGTACCGGTGCGGCTCCGTTTTGCCTACGACGACACGGCCCCGGCCCGGCGGGTGCTCCAGCAGTTTGACACGACCGTCCAGGACAGCACCTACACGGACGTGACCGAACTGACGGTGGGCGTGCGCGAGTCGGAGGTGGAGGCGTTCGTTGAAGCGTTTACGAACGCACTGTCCGCGCGAGGCGAGATTCTGGAGGTTGGCGAGTCGGGAGGGGGCGGAGAAGAAGGGGACGGAACCTCCTTCTGAGGACGTGCACCGTGAAAGGCGCGGCACGTGAGCATGTGCGCGTGGGAATGCCTCTCCCGTTTGAAAGAAGAGTTACGCAATACGCATCACGCAATACGAGCGGTTTGCTGAAGCACCCTCTTCAACGTGTGCTTTGACCTACCGTAGTTGCATCCTGCTATCGTTTGAATTGCTCCATCGCGGCGACGGCCAGTTCGTCGGCCATGTTGTTGAGCTCGTTGTCGGCGTGGCCCTTCACCCACACCCACTTCACGTCGTGCCGCTCGGCCGCCTCTAGCAGCGCCTGCCACAGCTCCTTGTTTTTGACGTCGTCGTTGGAGGACGTTTGCCAGTCGTTCTCCTGCCAGCTGTCGAGCCAGCCCTTGTTGAAGGCGTTGGAGAGGTAGGCGCTGTCGGTATGGAGGGTGACCTCGGCGGGCTCGTCGAGGGCGCGCAGGGCTTCGAGGGCGGCGGTGAGCTCCATGCGGTTGTTGGTGGTGTAGTTCTCGCCGCCGGTGAGCTTCTCGGCGTCGCGGCCGTTTTCGGGGAGGAGAATGGCGGCCCAGCCGCCGGGGCCGGGATTGCCGCTGCAGGCGCCGTCGGTACGGGAACTAGAATCGGTGGTGGGGGCGTCCTCGTTGGTCGGCTTCCCTTCCAGTGTATTGCGTGATGCGTGAGGGTGCTGATGATCAATCCATCACGCTTCACGGATCACCTGTCACACTCCGGGCGGGAAAACTGTCTTCGTTGGTAGGCGACCGAGGCGATCGATGAGGTCCTCTTTTGTTCGGGACGATGTGAGTAATCTAGGGGCCGGAAGCGGGCAGTTCCACTGTTGGGGTGGAAAGCACCGGTGAAAACGGAAGAACAAGCGGGGCGTCGGTGGAGAGGGAGCGGGAGTGGGGACGGACCGAGCCGACCAGGAAAACCTTCTTGCGGGCACGGTCGTACGTTTTGTTGAAATTACCGACAATGCTCGGTTTGCTTATCGATTAGAGCAGAGGAGTCATGCAGTTTCTCGACGAGGTCGATCTCAAGGTGCAAAGTGGCGACGGGGGGAAGGGCATCGTGGCCTGGCGGCAGGAGAAGTACGTGCCGAAGGGCGGCCCGGCCGGCGGCGACGGGGGCGACGGCGGCTCCGTCTACGTGGAGGCCGACGAGAACCTCTACACCCTGATGGACCTGAGCCACAACAAGAACGTCTTCGCCGAGGACGGCGAGCCCGGGGGGCGCCGCGAGCAGACGGGCGCGTCGGGCGACGACGTGGTCATTCGCGTGCCGCCGGGGACCGTGGTGAAGGATCAGCACACCGACGAGGTGGTGGGCGAGGTCGTCGAGGACGAACAGCGGATCTGCGTGGCCGAAGGCGGGCAGGGCGGCCACGGCAACGCCTTTTTCAAGTCGAGCACCAACCAGACGCCCCGCCACGCCCAGCCGGGGGAGGACGGCGAGGAGCGGCACCTGACGTTCGAGCTCAAGCTGATGGCCGACGTGGGCCTCGTGGGCTTTCCCAACGCGGGCAAGAGCACGCTCGTGTCCACCCTCTCCGCCGCCGAGCCCGAGGTGGCCGACTATCCCTTCACGACGGTCACGCCGCAGCTGGGGATGATCTACGTCAGCGAGTTCGAGACCTTCGTGATGGCAGACATCCCCGGCATCATCGAAGACGCCCACGAGGGGCGCGGGATGGGGCTGGAGTTTCTCCGCCACATTGAGCGCACGTCGGTGCTTCTGTTCGTCATCCCCATCACGTCCGACGACCTCGGGGAGGAGTACCGACAGCTCGTCCACGAGCTCGCGTCCTACGACGCCGACCTGATGGACAAGCCGCACCTCGTGGCCCTCTCGAAGATCGACGTGCTCGCGCCCGACGAGCGCGAGTTGCTGCCGGACGTGGTGGCCGACGAGTTTCCCGACGACGTGCCCCTTTTGCCCGTCAGTGCCGCGGCCGACGTGGGCTTGGAGGCCCTCACGTATGCTCTCCACGAGGAGGTGAAAGACGCACGATCCTCGCCGTCCCCGGTCCCGTCAGAGGCATAACCCGCAAATCGCCCCTTTCGTTCTCCGCAGTTCCGAAGAGAACGGACCATTCCAGCTCTCATTCGTCCCGCACGAGAAATCATTTTCCCACCCAGCGTCAACGGAAATCTCTTCGGTGGGATCGGCTTGCATGTCGAAGCCGTTTCTCGCCAGACAATCACGACTGACAGATCCCGCTTCGGTCGCACATGGAACTTCCCCTTCAGCACAACGACGACCCGCCGGACCTGGACCGTCCCCAGGAGCAGCGCGCCCTGATCGGGCTTTCTCTCGTGCCGGGCATTGGGCCGAGCCGGATGCGGGCGCTCCTTGCCCAGTTCGACGCCCCGAGCGCCGTCTTCCGCGCCTCGCGCTCCGCCCTCACGCAGGTGGACGGCGTGGGCGGCCAGACCGCCGAGGCCATCCTCACGTTCGAGGACCGCGACGCGGTGAACCGGGAGATGGAACGGGCCGAGACGCTCGGCGCCACCCTCCTCTCGCCCTGGGACGAGCGCTTTCCCCAGCGCCTCCGCGAGATCTACGACCCGCCCGGCTTTCTGTGGATGCGGGGCACCCTGCCCGAGGCCGCCCGCCCGATGATCACCGTCGTCGGCACGCGCCGCTGCACCGACTACGGACGGGCCCAGGCCCACCACCTCGCCGCCGAGCTGGTGCGGCGCGGGTTTACGGTCGTCAGCGGGCTGGCCTACGGCATTGACGCCGCTGCCCACAGGGGCGCGCTCGACGCCGGCGGGCGCACCGTCGCCGTCCTCGGGTCCGGCGTGGGCCACATCTATCCGCAGAAGCACACGAGCCTCGCGGAGCGCATCGAGAACAACGGCGCCGTGCTGTCGGAGTACGCGATCGACGCCGATCCCGATGCCTCCAACTTCCCGGAGCGCAACCGCATCCTGAGCGGGCTCTCCCTCGGATCCATCGTCGTCGAGTCCTATTCGGAGGGCGGGGCGCTCATTACCGCCCGGCTGGCGCTGGAGCAGAATCGGGAGGTGTTCGCGGTGCCGGGAAACGTCACGAAGGACTCCAGCCGGGGCACCAACCGCCTCATCCAGCGCGGCCACGCGAAGCTGGTCGTGGACGTGGAGGACGTGCTGGAGGAACTGCCGGAGATAACGGTGGAGGCGCCGGAGGAGGTAGACGCCGAAGACGTGGCGCCCGAGCCCCGCCCCGATCCCGCCGAGGAGCTGTCGGGCGACGAGAAAGTGCTCTACGAGGCCCTTACCGACGCCCCCGTCCACGTCGACGAACTCTGCGCCGAAACGGGCATCGATCCGTCCACCGCCCTTCCCTGTCTGCTGGAGCTGGAGTTCAAGGGCCTCGTCCGCCAGCTGGCGGGCAAGCAGTTCCGGCGGGCGTAGTTGCGTCAACCGTGATTCCTGTCTTGAGAGGCGATTCGCACCCTTTGAAGCGCCGTTGGACTGTACGTGTTTAGCGACAATCAGCTTTGCTCCGGGCCCAATGGTGTGAAGTTGTTTTCGTAGAGGCATTCGCCTGATCTTGCCCCCGGTGCATACCATCCGCTTCGTCGTACCGATGGAACGAATGTCTTGGATTGGCTGCCTTCTTCAGCAATGGGTGTCCATTTTGGCAGCCCCAAAATGGACGAAAAGGGCGTGGCTGGCAG